>JAYVOP010000059.1:0-8866 GCA_043757865.1 Verrucomicrobiales bacterium
GTTTTGCGGGTCCGCTGCGCGATGCCCGTAACGCACGCCATCGAAGCGGGCCAGATTCGCAGAAGCCTCCGCCGTGGCGATAATGTAGTAGGTGGCCACAGCATATTCCGTATGCGGCAGGGACACCGGCACGATCTCTGCGCCTGCACTCGCCAACTTTTGGATGCTGGCCTCCACAGACGCCCGCACTTCTGCGTCCATGCCCTCCACAAAATATTCCTGCGGCAGGCCGATGCGCAGCCCCCGCACTCCCTGCGTTAGGGTGGCGGCGTAATCCGGCACCGCATCCGGCAGGCTCGTGCTATCGTTCGGGTCCACGCCAGCAATGGCTTGCAGCAGCAGGGCGGCATCCGTGACGTTGCGCGTCAGCGGGCCGATCTGGTCTAACGAAGATGCATACGCCACTAGCCCGTAGCGGGAAATGCGCCCGTAGCTGGGTTTCAAGCCCACACAGCCACACAGCGACGCGGGCTGACGAATGCTGCCACCCGTGTCCGAGCCTAACGCTGCCACCGCTAAATTTCCCGCCACCACCGCCGCCGAGCCTCCACTAGAACCACCCGGCACGCGGGTGAGATCGTGCGGATTCTTCGTCTGCCGCAGGGCCGAGTTTTCCGTGCTGGAGCCCATGGCGAACTCATCCAGATTCGTCTTCCCAAAGGGGATGGCACCCGCCGCGCGCAGCCGCGCCACCACCGTGGCATCGTAGGGAGAGGTGTAGTGGCCAGCCAGGATCTTGGAGGCACACGTCGTCGGCTGGCCCGCCACGTTGAGGTTATCTTTGATGGCAATGGGAATCCCGCCTAACGGCAGGCTCAGATCCACCGTGGCGGCCTCGGTTAGGGCGGCTTCCAAATTCTGGCTCAGGTAGCCGCCCAGCGCCCCATCCCGCGCTGCGATGTCTGCGTGCAGACTGTGCAGAATGTCCGCAGGGGAAATGGATTGAGAGCGCAGTAGGGCGCGGAGATTGGTGATGTCAGCGTGATGCAGCGGGGTGGACATAGCGGCTAGGAAAAGGGGAGGGGATAAAATTTATTCGACGACCTTCGGCACGCCGAACTGGCTCTGGGCGGAGCGTGGAGCATTCAGCAAGGCCAGCTCCGCTCCGATTCCCGCACGCGCCACATCCGCCCGCGTGACATCGGTAATGGGGTTCGGATGTGCCGTCGGCGGCACGCCCGTGACATCTAGCGCATCCAGCTTAGCCACATAGCCAAGGATCTGGCGGAGCTGAACGGCATACTCCGTTAGCTCTGATTCGGTAAGCTCCAAACGCGCCAGAAACGCGATGGGTTGGACATTGAAATGATCTCCCTGACTCATAGTGCGCCTCCTATGGCGCGGCGGCGGGCAGATGTAAAACTGAAATGTGGTGCCAGGAACACACTCCCCAGCCTAACCAGATTGCGCGATGCGCTGTAAGTCTGCGCGGGTGTCCGCATAGGTGGTGGCGAAGGCGGCGGCGGCGGGATCTGGCTCCACGCCACGGAGGCGGCAGGCCTCGGTGTAGAGCGCGGGCCACCAGTTGTGATGCGCGGTTTTTCCTGCTTGCCGCCAGGTTTCCCAGCCGCTGACCACCTTGCTCCAGCAGGCGCTGCCGTAGGCGGCGGCACTGTCCACGCCGTCGAAATTTTTAACATACCAATCCCGGCCAATGCGCGCGTGGAGCACTTCATCCGCCCAGTCATAGTCTTGGAAGGTAGCGGCTAGGGCATCGCCACTGGCTTGGCCAACTTCCCATTCATAACGCTTTCCGGTTTTGGTCATCAGTCCTTGCTCGATGAACCACAGCACCGCGTGGCGCTCGGTGGGCGTGAGTTGCTCGTTGAGGCCTTTGCTCCAGGTGAAATTGATCATCACGAACTTCGCCCAGTCGATGCCCGCACTCACGAAGCCGACCTCGCCCATCATGGCGTGGCGCGCTTCGTCCCAGAGCTGGCGGGTTAGGTCGCGATAGAATTCCCACGGCTGGCCATTCAGTTCCACGAGGATGCTGGCCATCATTTCCGGCACGTCGATCTCCCGCAGCCGCTTGTAATACAGCATCAGCGTCTTGTCGGCGGCGGAGAAATGTGGGTCATAGAGAAAGGCCTCGGCATGGACGCCCATATTATACGGATCGGGGAAACGCTGGTCCCGCTGCGGGCTGCGGTCGTAGGGACGCGGCTGGGCGCTGGCGCGGGGCGGCGGAGGATCGGCCTGGGGAGCATCTCCTGCGATGCCGCCGGCTGCGCTGAGGCAGGAGCGGAGGTAGGCGTGCCAGTCAAGGAGGTGGGGCGGCTCGGCTTCGGGTTGAAGCGCCAGCACGGTGCGTTGGCCGCCGGAGATCATTTCCGCTAGGTCCATCAATCCATGGCGCAGCAGACGCACGGTGGGCGCGTCGGCCAGGGGATTGGTGGCGGTCAGTTGTTGCTCCCAGGCCTGCTGGAGGGCGGGCAGCAGGACATCGTAAATGCCGCTGCACATCTCTAGCAAGGTGGGCGCATGGAGAATTTCTGCGCAGAGCAGATCCAATGCAGGATGGGGAATTTTCTCCAGTCCTAATGGAGGATGCCGCATTTCCGCCACGCGTTCCCGATGCGTGGTGGCCAGTTCCGCGCAGAGGTAAGCGTGGTAGCTGAAGAGCATTTTCACCTCGTAAATGGGCTCGGCAGTCAGGCGGGTTAGCAGCGCTTGCCAGAGCCGCACGAGCAGGAAATGCGAGCGCTTGAGACAATCCACCACCTCCTGAATGCTGAGGCCGGGAGCGGCGGCATGGGAGAAGGAAGTAAGGCCAGCTAGCTCTGGCAGGCCGTGGAGGTTTTGACAGGGAAGTTTCATGCGGCAGGCTTTTTCCAAAACTGGATTTTGTCCAGTCCGGTCTGCACCCACCAACACGGCTGGCGCAGCACCCGCAGCACGGGCCCCAGCACTCGCTGCCAAGCGGGCTGGCGCGCGTAGGTGAGGGAAACCCAGAGGATCACCACGACGCCCAGAAACTTTTCCCAGGCGGCTACTTCAAAATGCTCCAGCAGCTCGATGACTAACAGCACGCCCACATACCCGATGAGCAGGAATGCGGTGTGTTCTAAGATGGGATATTTCTCGATCATCTGAATGCAATACCCCGCCGCAAACCGCAGCACCAGGATACCGATAAACACGCCCGTGCAGATAACCCAGAGCCGATTATCCAAGGCCACGGCGGCCAGCACGTTGTCCACGCTCAAGCTCAGATCCAAGAGGTTGATGGCCATGATGGTGGCAAATAAACTGCGCTCCTGCACCGGCGGATGGTTGTCTTGCTGGGACTGCCAAGACCCAAAATGAGCCACCATCAGATAGAGCAAATACGCGGCCCCTAACCACCGCACCCAGTCCACATGGGCAAAGGAATTGGCAAAGACTAACGCCAGCCCCCGGAAGGCATACGCGCCAAAGATCCCCCAGCGCATGGCCAGTGCCCGCTGGCGCGGCGGCAGGTGCCGGGCCATGGCGGCAATGCCGAGGGCATTGTCCACGGAGAGTAATCCCTCCATGACAATGAGTGACAAAATGATCGGCAGGCTCGTCAAAATTTCAGACATGGTGGCAGTCATGGCTCACGCCGCTAGGGCGTGCAAGCGGGGGCAGGAAATTTTCCGAGCCATGCCAAAGCTCATCGCCAGGCGGCAGGAGCAGGCGGCAGTTATCAGGCCATCGGCCTAGCAAAAGGAGGAGCAATACCAAAATACCTCTGACGTGGATACGCATGGTCTGTCGGTCCGAATCCTTGTCACAGCAGGTTCCGTGGCGGATTGCACACGGACTGAGGCCTTGATTAAGGGCCGCAAAGCCCAGACCCCTCAAGCAATCGCGGGGCATCGCCACTCCACTTGAGACGGGCCGCAAAGTCTGGCATCGGTAGTTTGGCCCGAAGACCTGCGCGGTTGCCGCATGGCCGTCAGCAGGGCCACCGGTTCCCCGCGCTTTTGGATGCACACGTCCTCCCCATCACTCAGCCAATCCTTCTTCTTAGAGAAGTGATTACGCCGATCCCGGACGGTGGCAATTTTCATGTGGACATCCTGGGTCCACATGCCCCCGTTGTCAAATCATGGCCCCACACTCACTTTGGAGGTTCCCCAGAGCGTGATCTCAGCAGGAAAGGTCATCTTGGTAGGATCGAATTTCCAATGCAGCAGGCTGCGCTCTGGCTGGGCGGGGTTGCCGGTGGGCGTTAGGAAATCAATTTCCAAGCTGGCTTGATCCGCCTTGGCTCCAGGCAGCAGGCTGCCGCCAATGAGGATTTTATTCGGCCCCTTGCGGATGCCTCCGATGGCGATGCGGCTGGCGATGCCTGTGGTGAAATTTTCTGGATTCAGCCCGTTCACCGTGACGATGGACTTGTAGCCGTTGCTGGTGACTTGGAGTCGCGTGATGTGATAGGGCGGCTCGCACGCGGCGGGCACTGGAGGATAGTTACCCGTGAGGGAGAACTCCGGGCTCGCCAGAAAGGTGGTGTCACCAGCAGCGGCTTTGGCCTTGAGTTCGGGGTCGTTATTGAGGTTGGCGTATTGGATGGTGTTGTATTTCCAGTCCGGGCCTTCTTTCAGAAAGGAAACGATCAGGGCATTATCCGGTGCGCCTTCACCCGTAATGCCGAAGTCGATGTGGCCGAAGTAAACGAGCCGTGCGGTCGGCCCATTGGCGGAGGCATCCAGGAGCTTCAGGCCCACCACGCTGGGCGGTTTCATGGCCAGATCCAGGATCGCCTTGGGCCATGTGAGGCCGCTGGAAATGATCTGATTCCGCAGGCACATCTGGCGGTAGCGAGAGGTCTGCTTCAGCCAGCCAGTGGTGTCTTGCTGGGTTAGGGCTTGGCGGTATTGGGCGTAAAGCGTTTCCAACTGTCGGCCCAGCGGGGCGTCGATTTCCGCCTGCAATGGCGTGGAAATAAGCAGGCACAGCAGCATGAGCGCACGCCCATGGAGTGGCGGGCTGAGGCCGCCATCTTGCGAATGACTAGGGGCTTGTGAAGATGGCGGCCTCAGCCCGCCACTCCATGGGGAGCCGCCTGCGGTGGAAGGGGGGCGGCGGTGGCGGAAAAGTTTGCACATACACCTCGTAAAATTTACCGTAGCACGCTGGCGGGCGGTCCCAACGGGCGAGGGGCTTTGTCTTTATCCGCTATTTCCAAGACCTTATTCCGATGCACCCACACGCTCTGCATCATGCCGAAGAGCCCCAACACGATGATGACGAAGGTGCCGCCATAGCTCACCAACGGCAAGGGAATCCCCGTGATGGGCATGATCCCGATGTTCATTCCGATGTGCTCAAAGACGTGGGCAAACAACTGCGCCACGATGCCCGTGACGATCAGCCGCCCTAGCGAATCGCCCGCAAAAAACGCAATCACCAGCGCCATGATGAGAATGAACAGCCAGCCCATCATCATCAGCGCAGAGCCACTGAAGCCGAATGCCTCAGCTATCACCGTAAAGATGAAATCATTATGCGAGGTTTTGGCGGCTACTAAGTTCAGATGGGTCAGCGACTTATTTCCCTCCGGCACATGCTCGGGGTCGTAGCCTTTGCCCTCCCAACCTGCGGTGGCGATGGCCAGTAAATTGTAGTAATTCACATAGCCTTCTTTGCGATTATTTACCTCCTGCCCTAGCAAGACTTTATAGGGCACGTCAATACGCTCTTGCTGGTAATCTTTGAGCGCAAAGAAATAGACTAACGGGGCCGCCAGCAAGCCTACCAGCACCATGGAGATGAGATAGCGCATGGGAATATTTCCTGCCAGTAACATGGCTCCGAAGATGGGGATCATCACTAACGCGGAGCCCAAATCCTTGGCCTTAAGGATGAGCAGAAAAGGAATCGCGAAGATGATGCAGGCGGTGAGCAACCGGAGGAAATGAAATCTCAAAAACGGCAACACGTTCTGTCCTTCGGCTAGCACGTAGGCCAGCAGGAGCAGCGTGGAGGCGATGGCTACCTGCGAGGGTTGAAAGGTGAGGCTGCCGAAGGTGATGGAAATTTTCTGTCCGAAGACTTCATCCCCACGCACTTGCAGCAGCACCATGAGCCCTATTCCTAACATGTAGAGTGGCAGCGCGCCCCATTTCACCCACTTGTAGTCGAGCAAGGCCGCCGCAAAGAAAACGATCATGCCGTAGAGCATCTTCGTCAGTTGGTCATTCCACAGGTGCTTCAAGGAGTTCTCACGGAAATGCACCGCGCTGTAAATGCTCAGAATGCCAAAGGCCATCATGGCGACCATGGGCAGAAAGAAGAGCCAGTTAAGACCGAGAAATTTGCGCAGCAGGGGGGTCATGAAGTTGGGGGAGAAAGTGCGCGGAGGCTAGCTCAGCGTGGGCACTGAGGCGAGGAGTTTTTTCGTATAGTCATGCTGTGGCGCGTGGCAGATGGCCTCCGCACTAGCCGACTCCACAAGCTGGCCATGATGCAGCACCAGGATGTGATCGCTGATGTGTTCCACCACGGCTAGATCGTGGGCGATGAAGAGATAGGTGAGCCCGCGCGCTTCTTGGAGGTCTTGCAGCAGGTTCACGATGGACGCCTGCACGCTGACATCCAGCGCACTCACAGGCTCATCGCAGATGATGAGCCGCGGCTCGACAGCGAGCGCCCGCGCGATGCCGATGCGCTGGCGTTGCCCACCGCTGAACTCCGCTGGCCGCCGCGCCATGGCGGCAGCGGACAGGCCCACATCTTTCAATAAGGCGGCCACGCGGGCTTCGCGCTCAGCACGTTTCAGCTTTGGGAAATGGATTTCGAGTGGCTCGCTGATGATTTCAAAGATGCTCAGCCGTGGATTCAGCGAGCCGTAGGGATCCTGGAAGATCATCTGGATCTCTTTGCGCAGCGGCAAAAAGGCGCGGTCGCTCATGCGCAGTATTTCCTGCTCGCGGTAATGGATCTGGCCTGCGGTGGCCTGTTGCAGGCGCAGGATGCAGCGGCCAATGGTGGTCTTGCCAGAGCCGCTCTCGCCCACCAGGCCCACGGTGGTGCCTTGAGGAATGGTGAAACTAACATGGTCCACGGCATTCACCGCCGCCGCTCCACGACGGCTCGGAAAGGTGACGCAGAGGTCGGAGACTTGGAGCAGCGGAGGAGTGGTCATAATGGATATGCGGCCCAGCGTTGGAGGAGTCGGCAGAGGGTGCTGGCGGCGGCTGTGCCTGTGGCTAGCACCTCAGCATGGCTTAGCTCATAAGCCGCCGCTGGATGCAGCCCCGCCGCCCAGTTGGTGAGGCAGGAAAATCCCGCCACGCGCAAGCCTAGCGCCCGCGCTTGGATGGCCTCTAGCACGGTGGACATGCCCACCGCATCCGCGCCCAGCGTGCGCAGCATACGAATCTCCGCAGGCGTCTCATACTGCGGGCCCAGCAGTCCGGCATACACGCCCTGATGCAGCGTCACGCCCGTCTCAGCCGCTAGGGCGGCAAACGTTGCACGCAGCCCAGCATCATAGACGCAGGACAGATCCACGAAATTTCCCCCACCTAGCAGAGGCGTGGTGCCAGTGAGATTTAAATGATCGCTCAGTTGCATCCAGGTGCCGGGCGCGTGGGCTGCATTCAACGTCCCAGCGGCATTGGTGAGGATAACGGTGTGACAACCTAACTCTTTAAATAAACGCACGCCAGCCGTCACTTCCGCTGCCGTGCGGCCTTCATAGAGATGCACCCGGCCCCGCAAAATCGCCCATGGTTGGCCGCCCACGTTGGCATAGAGCAACTCCCCCGCATGGCCTGGGACGGTGGATACAGGCATTCCTGGCAAGTCCGCCGTGGACGTATGGGCGATGATTTCCACGTCGTCAATGAACTGACCTAGACCAGAGCCGAGCACAATGCCGACCTGCGGATGGAAGTGAGTGGGCAATTTCATAGTGCGAGGAGGCCAGCGGCTTTATGGAGCGTTTCTTCCCACTCTAACTGAGGCACGCTGTCCGCCACGATGCCTGCGCCCACGTGGAAATGAGCGCTTTCTCCCTCCACGATCAGTGTGCGGATAGCGATGTTAAATTGACTTTCCCCATTGAATCCCAGGTAGCCGATGCAGCCTGTATAAAGGCCCCGGGGCGTGGGCTCTAGCTCGGCAATGATCTGTCGCGCACGGTGTTTCGGAGCCCCCGTGATGCTGCCGCCGGGGAAGCAGGCTTGCAGCGCGCTGAGGTGGTCTTGGCCAGCGGCTAGGGTGCCTTGGACGGTGGAGGATAGATGGAAGACTTGGGCATAGCGCTCAAGCTGCAAGAGGTCCGGCACATGCACGCTGCCGTAGGCGCAGACTTGGCCTAGATCATTGCGCTCCAGATCGGTAATCATCAGCAACTCCGCGCGCTCCTTGGCGCTGGAGAGCAGGTCTAGCAGGGACTTCTGGTCGGTGGCTTCATCGCGGAAACGGGGCCGCGTGCCTTTGATCGGACGCGTTTGAATGTGGTCGCCTGACATTTTCAAAAACGACTCTGGCGAGGACGACAACACCTGCCGCTCTCCTTGATCCAGGAAGGCTGCATAAGGCGCAGGCGATACGTCCCGCAGCCGGAAATAAGTGTGCAATGCGGCCTCGCCCAACGGCCATGCAGCATGAAACCGCTGCGCTAGATTCACCTGATAAATGTCCCCGGCGGCAATGTAGTCCTGCGCCCGGGACACGTTAGCCACGAACTCCGCCGCGCTCATTTCCGCTGTAAATTTAAGCAACGGAGCCTCGCTCAAGCGCGCCCGCTCAGGCGCATGGCTCAGCAGGTCTCCCACCTCCCACCATTCATCCGTGGCGGGCCGATGCAGCAGGAGATCCTCGTAAACGCCAAAGTGATAGTGCCCATCATAGTCCACCGTGCCGATCAACGCGCCCAGCGGCAGCC
>JAYVOP010000060.1:0-31737 GCA_043757865.1 Verrucomicrobiales bacterium
GCCTTCACCCGCATTTTCATGCGGATTGGCATCGTGGGACATTGTAACCGGATACAGCAGCGCCAACTGTCTTGGGTTCTCACCAAGTTCCAAGTCCGCACGGATAGTTGCTGTCCTCATAGCCCTGGTGGCTGAGTGCAAGCTGTGATTTGCATCCCGCACACGAATGCCCTTGCAGGAGCAGGGCGGGAGTGGGACCGCACGGCTCTCCCGTTCCCCCTCCTCTTTATGCAACTCTTGCGCATCCTGTCCTACGTCCAACGCTATCCGTTAATGATCGCGCTGCAGCTCCTCTGTGCCATTGGTGGCGCGCTCATTGTGTGGGTGCCGCCGTGGACCATTCAGCAAATTGTGGATGGGGTGAATCGTCATGCGGGCACGCGGGATCTCTTGCCCATGGCCGGATTGGCGGCCCTAGCCTACTTCGGGCGGGATTTCCTGAACTCCATGCGGCTCCTTTTAAATAACACGTTAGAGCAAAAAGTGATCCGGGACATCCGCAGTGATCTTTACGAACGGCTGCAACATTTACCGCTCACCTGGTTCGACCAAAAGCCCACGGGAGACCTTATGACGACGGTGGCGGAAGACGTGCCGAGCATGGAGCGCGTGCTGATCGATGGCGTGGAGCAGGGGCTGGTGGCGGTGCTGCAGATCTTGGCGGTGGGCGCATATCTCTTTATGATTAGCCCGCAGTTAGCGGTGGTGACGCTGCTGCCGATTCCGTTGTTAGCCGTGGGCGCGTTAATCTACACCTACAGCGCCAAAGGCCGCTACAAGGCTGTCCGCACCGCCACCAGTGAGATGAACTCCCTCCTGCACGATAACATTTCCGGCATCCGCCAGATCAAAGCCTACGGCATGGAAACGGAGGAGCATGGGCGCTTCAATGAGTTCAGTGATCGCCTCCGCACGGCCACGTTGCAGGTGATGCGGACTTGGGCGTTGTATAATCCCACGATGAGTTTCATCGGGGCCATGGGCGTGGTGTTAGTGCTGCTGAGCATTGGCTTTGGCTGGGTCAGCGTGACGCCGGGGCAGCTCACAGGCTTGCTGTGGAGTCTCGCGTTATTCTATGAACCGATTGGCCGCCTGCATTCGCTGAACCAAATTTTCCAAGCTGGCCGGGCCGCTTCAGAGCGAGTCTTCGGCATCATGGATGCGCCAGAAGAGCCGCACGTGCGCAGTGGAGAAACGCTGCGGGTGAGCGCGGCCCATGTGAAATTTACCGATGTGGTCTTCACCTATAGTGGCAAGCACGCCACGCTCAAAGGCGTGAGCCTGGAGGCGCAGCCGGGCCAGACGATTGCGCTAGTAGGGCCGACGGGAGCGGGGAAATCAACTGCCATTAATCTGCTGACACGCTTCTACGAGGCGGAGTCCGGCTGCATCACGATTGATGACCAAGACATCCAAACCCTCTCCAAGCCCAGCCTGCGCGCAGCCATCGGCTATGTAACGCAGGAAAGCTTCCTCTTCAATGGCACCGTGCGCGCGAACCTCGTGATAGCCAAGCGGGATGCCACGGATGCTGACCTCTGGCGCGTGCTAGGCGCAGCCAATGCGCAAGCGTTCGTAGAGCGCCTGCCAGAAGGGCTGGACACCCAAGTGGGTGAGCGCGGGGTGCGCCTGAGCGTGGGGGAAAAGCAGCGCATCTCCATTGCGCGGGCGCTGCTGAAGAACCCGCCCATCCTCTTGCTAGATGAAGCCACTGCCAGTGTCGATACGGAGACGGAACGCCTGATCCAAGAAGCCCTGGAGCGCCTGATGGTGAATCGCACTAGCCTCGTGATTGCGCATCGCCTCAGCACGGTGCGCCACGCGGATCGCATCTATGTTTTCGACCACGGAGCCATTACCGAACAAGGCACGCACGAAGAGTTGCTAGCGCACAATGGACTCTATGCAGACCTGTGCCGGAAATCGCTGATGGCGGATGTGGAGGTGGCCGAGGCATGACCCATTTCCACCTTCGTCATTCCTTGGGCATCTGGACCAGCGCAGGATTCGTTTCCCGGTGATTCCGCCGCATCCGTTGCAGGTCTCTAGCGGCTAGCTCCCAAGTGCGCTGATGCCAGCCGGAACGCTGGAGCGGGCCTGCATCCAGCCGCAGACCCTGCCGGAAGGCGGCTTGCGCAGGGCTGTAGCAGGAAAGGGTGCCCAGGTTCTGATCCACCAGCGCACTCTCACTCACCCCGACCAGAGGACTCACGATCACGTGGCAGCCTAACTCCACAGCCCGAGCGCTCGCACACCGGGCGATGCGCTCAACGCCCAGCTCATTTTCCGTGGCACTGGGCACCAGCAGCACGTCAACCGCGTGCGAGCGTAGAGCCACGCTGTGCTCTGGCATTTCCACATCCAGACAAACGAGCACGGCCAACTGCCAGCCTTGGAAGCGCCACGGACGTAATTCCAGGCCCGGCTCCAGCGCCTTTTCCCAGGGCGTGAGGTAAAGTTTATCTTGGAAATGCGGCTGCCCCTCGCTTACGATTACGGCCCGATTCCGCAGCCCCGTGGCACTGGGCCAGGGCACGGTGCCGAGCACCACGCACTTGCTAGGATGATGCAAGGTTTGCAAAATTTCTGGCCACAGTGATTCCCAAAATAGCGCTGCCGTAGCGGCTAGTCCGGGCGCGAATCGCTCCAGCCCTAACCAGAGGAATTCCGGCAGCAGCACCACCTCCGCCCCTGCCTCCCAGGCCGCCTGCACGCGGGCGCAGATCGCTGCGGCCCAGGCCTGGGGCGTGGCTGCGGCTAGGCTATGGTCAGCCGTGCAGGCGGTGATTTTTAGGACCGATTTCAATTTAAAGAAAGGTCATCCGGCGTGCCTGCGAGGATCTGCCCCCACGGCCCTAACGCACAGAGCAGCGTGCGCCACAGTTCTGCTGGTCCGCGTGGACTCAGCACGGACGGGCTGGCCGGTCTGCGGATCCAGGCTTCCGCTTGGAGTTCCTCCTCCAGTTGACCTTCCGTCCAGCCTGCATAGCCCAGAAAGGCCCGCACGCTGGCCCCCGCCCGTTGCAGTTCGATGGCCTCTGCGGTGGTTAAATGCGTGCGGTAGTGCAGGCCGCTGCCCTCCGCGGGCCACGTGAGGGAGGCAAAGGTTAGATGCTCCTGTCTCACTGGGCCGCCCAGGTAAATGGGCACGTCTCGTAAGTCCGAAAATTCCGCACTGCTGAGCACCGCTCCGACGACCTTGCCCATGGGCCGATTTAAAATATAACCATGCGCGCCTTTCGCAGGATGATGCTCCGTAAGCAGCAGCACACTGCGCGCAAAATGGGGATCGCGCAGAGAAGGGTCTGCGATGAGCACGGAGCCTTTGAACGGCAATGGAGGCGGATGAGAGGACTGCATAAAATGGAAAGCGAGGCTAGATTCAACGCCACCGCGAGGCAACCCGAAAGTGTATGCGCCGCACCCGCTTAAGGTAACGAGGCTGCGGCTAGGGAGGCCCGCACCCGCCGTAGCGAGGCCGCTGCCAAGGCGCTGCCCACACAGTCCGCCAGCCAATCATAAACGTCTAACCCGCTGCGTCCGGGGGTGAAAGTTTGGTGCCATTCATCGAACCACCCCACCGCCGCACCCGTCAGCACGATGCCTAAGGCCAGCCATTTCCCAGGCCGCCGCGCTAGCCCTAACACCACGCCGCCCGCCCAGAAATAGCAGGTGTGCTCCACTTTATCCAAGCCCACGATGTCCACGTGCGGACCGGGGTGCGAGAGGCTGCTGAGGATGCACAACACCGTGAACCAGAGTGCATACAGCCCTCCCAGAAGCGGGCTGGGCGTGGCCGCAGCCATGCTCGGAGTCTAGCGGTTTTCATCCTCAAGCCGCTCGCTGAGCCATTGCTTAATCATGCTCTGGTAATTGAGATAGCGGCTACGGGCGATGCGCTTGATCCGGGCTAACATGCGTGGATCAAAGCGCAGGGTGATGGTGGTGGACTCCCGCACGTCCTGGCGTTGCAGGGCGCTATTCATCAGCCGCACGTCCAGTTGATTGATGGCCCAGTAGGCCGCCTCACTGTGCTCGTCTGCGAACTCGGGGAGCTGCGTCCAATCAGTTATCTTGTTCATCTGTTAGGAAAATTCGGTGTTCTTCCGATCATAAAAGTTCAGTTCCTCCGTCGTCATTTCACGGGAGAAGATGACGCGGTATTTTTTTCCATCTGTCCAGAAGAGGCTCCAGATGGGGCGGTTATTGATAGATTTACCCAAGTGGAAATAACGGTTATTAGCCGGGCGCTCTTGGTCGGGCAAGAGCCGCAGACAGAAGGGGTCTTCAAAGGATTCCTCGATCTCCCGAGGGGTTACCGTTTTAAGGTCAAAAGGGGCGTCTAGCCAGTCGAAGTCCATGAGTTAGGGAAAGGGAGGGATTAGGCCACGCCAGGGATCTGGGAGCCGCGTTGAATCAGTTCGATTTCATAACCCTCAGGCGCATCGATGAAGGCAAAAATGCTGCCGGAGGAGGAGGTGGTAGGCCCGTCCGATAACGGATAGCCGAGCCCAGCAGCATGGGTGGCAAAGGTGGCAATGTCCTCTACCTCAAAGGCTAGATGGGTGAGATCATTGCAGACGGTGACGGGCCCACTAGCCCCATAGGAACAGATCTCGATCAGCTCCGCACTGCCCGGTGTTTCCAGAAACACTAACTCTGATCCACGCGGAGATTTATGCCGCCGCACTTCTTTCAAGCCCATAACGGAGGTGTAGAAATGGACGGTTTTTTCAAGATCGTTGACCCGATAGCGGGTGTGCAGCAGGCGAGTTACCATAGAGATGAATTTAGCTGCGCCTCTGGTGCCGCAGAATTTCCCGTGGGGCAAGGTCTATTTGTCCGGGGTGGGAAATGGCCGGGGCCGACGAAAGTCGGCCCCGGCGTTAACGATATGGCATGGAGAGGCGGACATACGCCTGTCTTTATGTTAGGGTTCGCTGGCGGCGGAATCGTCGTCAGACTGGTAGCCGTCGGGCTCTGGGCGGTCCTCCCGGTCGCGGCGGGGGCCGTCGGGCTTAAGGCCTTTGGCGGAGCCGACGGTAATGTTCCGGCCCATGAAGGGCTTGCCGTGGAGCTCGGTGGCGGCCCGTTTGGCATCTTCCAGATTGGTCAAGGAAACGAAGCCAAAGCCTTTAGAACGCTGGGTGCGGGAGTGGGTCACGACCTCTGCGTTAGTCACTTTAGCCACGCCATTGAAGAGTTCGAAGAGATCACTCTCCACGGTGTCGTAGGACAGATTCCCCACGTGCAGGCGAGGGCTGGTGATGCTGTCTAGGTCTAGGGCTTGGGGGGGACGGGGCTCGCGCGGCTCTCGGGGCTCGCGTGGGGGGCTCGCGGGGCGGGGAGCCCGCTCGCGCTCAGGGCGTTCCGCACGCTCGGCACGGGGGCCGTCGGGGCGGCGGCCACCGCGGTCACCACTGCGGTCATTGCGATCACCACGGCGGTCATTGCCACGCTCGCCACGGGGGCGGTCACCACTGCGCTCGCGATGTTGGTTAGGTGCGGCGGGTTTGGTGGCGGGCTTGGGTTCTCCGCCGATCAAGCCGAAGCTGATGATCTTGAGAAAGCGTTTCCCTAACGAGACTTTAGGTTCGGGCTTATCTCGGTAAACGCGCTCGTATTCCCCGCCGCCAAAGGTCTTGGGGCGGTCGCGCTCTGGGCGCTCGCGTGGAGGGGTGTAGTCGGTGGTGCCGCCTTCGCGACGGTAGGTTTCGTGCTCGGTGCGGGGGGCGTCATCGCGGTTGCCACGGGGTTGCGGGCGGCGGTTGCGACCACCTCCGCCGGAATGGCGTTGGCGATTATCAGAGGATGGGGATTCGGACATAGGTGTGGACCCGGAATGGGTGGTTTTTGCTTGTTTTTTTGGGTGTTACCAGAGGTGGAGTGTCCGGCGGATCGGCCCACAACCTCGGGATAAAGAAACTGGATTCGAGGCTCCGAATTTTGGTTCTTATCACCGATAATGCCGCGGCCCGCCGAGGCTGGGTCGGACTCAGGTGTCCTCCGCCCACCCCACAGGGTTGTTGTGAGACGATTCCGCTTGAGGCTAGCATCTCCAGCCCACGCAGTGCAGGGATTGCCGTATTTTAACCACGGTGGGGATCATTTATCTCAGAGGGCAGAGCGCATCTCGACGCGTCCTCTTTAGATGCAATCTCCTTCCTGGCAAGCGAGGAATTTCCCCCTCTAGTCTTCCTTAATATTTTCGCTAGTTGAACCCTGCCAACATGGTGATAGATCCGATCTATCATGAAAACTGTTACCGTTGCAAACCTTAGAAATAAATTCCCGCTCGTTTCCGCTGAGGCTGATGAATGAGAAACCGTGAAGCACTTGATACCTGAGCGGGCGTTCGCACCGCTACCAAAGGCAGGCGCGACCATCATGCTAAGGTGGAGATAATCTCGCAACTATAGGAGGTCTGGGTGGCCCCGTATTTCATCTGAGGCCGACGTGGAGCCGATGTGAGAGGCGGAACGGGAACATGATTTAGGATGATCGTTTACCCAGACGTCTCCTGGCTACGTGCTAGATTACATTCAAAGGGGAGGTGTTAGCGTGGATACGCCGGGTCTGCGGGGACGTTCGTCTTGCGTTTAAAAATGCCACCAAGGCGTTTCCAGAATCCGGGTTGCTCGCTTTTGCCGTAGCCTGCGCTGCCGTAGCCTGCGCTGTCGTAGGGCACGGTGCCTTTTTCGGTGGGCAGGAGGACGTCCGAAATGTCCGCTTCCGGGCGGGCGAATTTCATGGCATCCGGGCCGACCATGGTGCGGCTGAGTTCCTGTCCGTTGACGTCGATCATGTCGTCTGGACCTTGGATAATAGAGGGTTGCATGAAGATGAGGAGTTCCTTGCGGTCATCGCTCTTGGTGGTGGTGCCGAAGAGGTTGCGGATGATGGGGATGCGCGCAATGATGGGCACGGAGCTGTTGCCCGTATTCCGGGTGTCTTTGATTAGCCCACCGATCACGGCTATGCCGTGGTTCGGGATGGTGAGTTTGGTGTTAAAGGATTGGGTGTTCACGGAGGGCACTTGGTTCCCGCCGATCACTTTGGAGGCTCCAAGGCTGTCATTTTGTTGGTCAATTTGCAGCGTCACTTCTTCTTTGGAGTTGATCAAGGGGGTTACTTGCAGGCTGAGGGTGACCTCTTTGTATTCCACGGTGGAGTTCACGCTGCCGCCATTCGTTCCATTCGTTCCTAAATAGGATTGTTGGGTGCCAGGGTAGGGCACGGATTGTCCGATGGAAATGCTCGCAGTCTCGTTATTGGAGGTGGAAACGGACGGGCGCTGGATGACTTTGATGCGGCCGGTGCCTTCACTAGCATTGACGTAGGCGTTGACGAGTTCTCCCACTTTAAAATAGCTAGTCAGTCCGCCAGTGACAGGAAATCCCGCAATGGTAGTGAGCGCGGAGGGATCGATGATGCCCTGCGTGGACCCTCCAGAGGACTTGAACATGCCGGCCAGATCCACTCTCTTGCCTCCGATGGTAGCGCTATCGACTTTGCGCAGCAGATCAATGCCGTAGCTCAGATCGTCGGTCATGGAAAGTTCAGCGATGATGCAGTCGATATGGACTTGCAGTGGGCGTTTGTCCATTTGCTGGATCAGGACACGGATCTGGTCCCGCGCTTCCGGCGTGCCGGAAACGATGATGGAGTTCGACTGCGGATCGGAGATGAGCAGGGTCTTGCCCACGGTGGTGGAGGTGGGCGTGGCCATGGTGCTAATCTGGCCGTTGCCGCCAGTGTTGCCGCGGCCCCCCCCACTGACGCCACCTTGGCCGCCTGCCGTGCCTGTGCGGCTTTGGCTCGTGGTGCCCGTGCGGGAATTGGTGGCAACATTTTGGCCCAAACGATTGCCGTTGGTGCCGCCGGATTGCCCGCCGCCTGCGGCAAAGCCGTTGCCGCTGGCTTGGCGTTGGCCACCCTGCGCCCCGCCACTACTAGCCCCGCCGCCACTGCTGCCGGTGCTTTCACCGAAGCCACGAGCCGTTAGGGCACCGGATGCTAGATCAATGAACTCCGCCACGGGAATGAAGCGCAGCGGGTAGGTGACGAAGTTTTCGATCTCCGATGGGAGGTCGAATTCGTGGATGAGTTTTTCCATGTAAGCGACATCGGTTTTCTTGCCGCTGAGGAGAATGCGGTTGGTGCGGCGGTCGGCTTTGACAACCACGGATCCGCCTTCGGGAGCGGTTTGGGTGGCTCCATTGGCTCCTCCCGGCTGGCCGGGATTGAGTTGGGCTTGCAGGCCCGCAGCGGCATTGGGCGCGCTCACTAGCTTGCTGCCGCCGCCCGCTCCGGCCTTGGTGGAAGCGGCACTTTGTTGCTGGATGATGGCTTCGATGATGCCTGCCACTTCCTCGGCATCGGCTATCTTTAACTGCACGAACTTATGTTCCAGAATGCCACCGGGAATATCGATCTCATTCTTAATGGCAATGAGACTGCGGACCACGGGCACGGATTCGGTTATCAGTAAACCTCCCGCGCTCGGAATGGCGGTGATTTTCCCGCCCGCGTGAGGGGGCGTGGTGCCCAGGATGGTGGTGGCATCCTGCGGGGCCAGGTAGTCTAACTTCATGAAGTAGTTCACGAACTCATCCCGCTCTGGCAGGTCGGCTTCCTTAGTGAAGACCGGGTGGCCGTTCTTCGGAGGCTCCGCCGGAAAGGCTCCGGTGTTCTGGCCCGCCACAGCGATGATGTGGAGCTTTTCCCCATACTGGTAAATGGTGTAGCCATTGACCATGAGGATGGCCTTGAGGTAGTCGATGTATTCCCGTTTGGTCAGTTTCCCATTTACGGAAATGGCCACGCTGCCTTGCATCCCACTGGGGTGCAGCACGGTCACGCCAGTGTTGGCTTCATACTCGGCAATAACGTCATCTAAAGTGGCGGTGGGGTTAGAGGTGACTTCCACTAACTGGTTATCTCCCGTGGCCGCCGAGGCGTTAGGGTTGAATGGATCTGCGGGCGCTGGCGTGGCCATGGGACCAGATTTGGGCGCAGGAGCGGACGCTGCACCAGGGCCAGTGGGACCGCCGGGAGCGAGCGGCGGACCACCGCCGAAGCTCGGAGCACCGGGGGCTGCGGGCGGCGTGCCGGGGACCCCAGTAGGGGTTACGGTCTGACGGGCCGCCGCCCGGGCTCGGGCGCGTTCGATGGCGGCAGATGCGGCACCTGTGGCGATGGGTGGCTTGGCCTCCGCAGGCGCGGCTGCTGGAGCTTCGGCCACGGGATTCGCAGGATCAGCGGGGATGACTGGATCGGGCGTAGGCGCGTTGTTCGGCAGGACGACCGGGCCTTTGGTGGGCGGTGCTAACACGGGCGCATTCGCTGGTGGAGCGGCCCGGCGGGGGGGCTCGATGGTGCTCTGCGCCAAGGCGATGGCGGAAATGGTGGCCAAGGAGCCGAGGGTGAGTTGAGTAGTGCGCGACATGGGAATGGATAGGAACCGGAAGTTGGGAAAAGAGGGAAAATTTATTGATTGGGAATGCTCGGCGGCGGGGTGGGCTCATTCGTCGGCAGTACCACGCGCCGTCGCCCCGGCAAGTTAGCGGCCTGTGGCGTGCCACCCGCTCCAGGCGCGGCCCCGCCGACGCCAGCATTGTTCAAACCAGCCGCAGGAGCGACAGAGACGTTACCGCCACCTTGTGGTAAATTCAGCCCGGGCTGCAATTGCACTGGGTTAGGCACTTGGCCGGGAATGGGCTGGCCGGGCAGTCCACCCATGGCGGGCGCGGGCACGTTGTTCTGTCCAGCGGCTCCGGCGTTCCGTTGTTGGATCATCTGGAGCATGGCCGCGTTGTTAGCGGCCCCCGCACCAGCGGGCTGGCCGGGAATCGGCTGAGCGTTAGGCATCTGCTGATTCATGCCGGGTAGGCCGCCTTTGCCAGGAGCGCCTTTCATGGCCAGGACTTTCTCATCGAACTTCACTTCGCCTTGCTCTCCATTTTTACTCACGATGGCGGTGGCGTTCTTCACGGTGGTGGCGGTTCCGGCTTTAAAAGTGATCTCTTCCAGGGTGTAAGTATCCCCATTGGACTTCGTTTGATTGGCCTTACTGCTCGGCGGATTCACATAGCGCGTGAGGCGCAAGCGCTCTTGAGTTTTGACATTCACCAGGATGGCCACGGAGTATTCCGTCGCCTTCGTCAGGCCCGCCAACGCCCAGTCCACCATGGCGGGAATCTGCGGTGGTGGAGCCTCTTGCGGAGCATCGAAGTCGAACGGAGACTTGCTCATCAACTTGGTATAACGCTCCAGCTCATAACCCTTGGTCTGCATGACGGGCTCGCTCTCGGCCTGCACAAGCTGGGTGCTGGCGAGGACGGCTAGGATGAGAAATGGGGAAAGTTTCATAAGGGTTATTGCACGTTAGGGCCGGGGGTGGCGGAGGTGGGCGTATCGGCTGGGGCATTGGGGTTTCCGACAGGCGGCAGCGCTGGTTGTTCAGTTGGGGTGGATAACTCCGGGGTCTTGGGCGCGGGAGCGGCTGGGGCTTGCGTTGCCAGTGCGTTCCGCTCGGCGTCTTTGAGAAACTGATCGCTGTCAGGGTGCCACCATTTCTGGATTACAAATTTACACACTAACTCACTCTCACCATCATGGGCATCCGACTTCCGAGTCTTGAGGATCATGCTTTTTACATAGCGGAATTCCGTGGGCTCTTGCAGACCATAAATAAACTCCAGCACCTTCTTCCAGTCGCCACTGACCTCTGCCCCGTAGGCGGATTTGATGAACTTAGCGGGCTTGTCAGGGTCCACTGGTTCGCCTGCCAGCGGGGCGTTGTTGCTGAGCTTGAGATTCAGGCGTTCCACCGCGTTCTGCACAAAGGTAGTTAGATAAGTATCTCGCGTGTCGAAGGAATCATAGCGCTTCAAATACTGCGCCAGCGTATCCTGATACTGGGCCGCCAGGGGCACTTGGCTTTTCAATCCTTCCAGGCGTTTGAGTTCCGTGGTCAGGGTCTTCTTTTGCAGGGCCACCTTGGCCTGCATCCCTTGCCAGAAGGAATAGCCAGCGAAGTTGAGCACCAAGAATACCATGATGCCCATGAAGGATAGGAGTCGTTTTTCGCTTTGTTTAAGAGCCATTTTCAATGTCTTTCCGTTTACCGTGAATGGTGAAGGCGTTCAGCCCTGCGCTTTGTTTCCAGCCCGTGGGGCCCGCCCAGTCGTTGTTCTTTGTGTCCGGATTCGTGCGCAGATAATTGGCGAAATTAGATGCCACCGTCTGCGCCCGACACTCGCCAGCAATGTCCACACTATCACCTTCAAAAGTGATGCTAGTGACCTTCAACTCTGGAAAGCT
The DNA here is from genome assembly GCA_043757865.1 of Verrucomicrobiales bacterium. Classification (GTDB taxonomy): domain Bacteria; phylum Verrucomicrobiota; class Verrucomicrobiia; order Verrucomicrobiales; family V1-33; genus JAGNEJ01. The sequence goes on from JAYVOP010000060.1 coordinate 11,326, forward strand.
ACGGGCCGACAATGGCTCCAGGTAGCGACGCGCCAATTCAATAGGAAAACGATCCCGATCCCGCAGCGGCTCGGTGGCATTCCATTGGGCAAGGGTGGGCTCCACGAATCCGACCACCGTCTTGAGCTTGGTGACGCTGGCTTTCAGTGTATCTACCTCATTTGAATTATACCAATACCAGCCGATCAGCACGGCTATTAGCGCCGCATAGCCAGCGGCACAGGCCCCGAGGATTTGCCACTGACGCTTGCGCTTGGCCGCGCGGATTTTCCCCATGGCGATGACCACGGGCTCGAAGCTGGAAGGAACCTTGGGCAAGGAGGGCGCGGGCTTAGTTTCCCGTCGGAGGGGTAAATGGAGTTCATTGGCCAACTGCTGTTCCGCCCCCGGCACGATGGCTTCCGTCCATAACACGATGCCCTCTAACTCCGGCACGATTTCCTGCATATAGAGCGGCATCAGCAGACTGGAAATTTCCGCCACCGCGGCGGGGCTGAGTTCCGAATCCGTGAGGGCATGGAAATAGACCGGATGCTCTCCGCGCGTGAGACAGAAGACGAGGCGGCCCAGCTCTTTCCAGAGGATGATGGAGTTATCAGGCAGGTAAAACAGGGCCGGAGTGACCTCGAAGGAGCTAGGCGCGACCTGCGGGAGGTCCGGGGTGATCTTCTCATCTAGCACCACGGCGGTGGCCAGGGTGCGGGTATCCGTGCGCTCGATGACCTTGGTATCCAGGAGTTGGCCGACTGGATGATCCGGCATGAGGCTCATTTTTTCTAACTGCATTTGCACCACGCCATGCAGGATCTCAGGATCGCCACTAGCCGCCCAGACCGGCACCGCAAAGGCGGCTATGACCGGATATCCGAAGCAGTCCACTTGCTTGAAGGCCGCCGCATTTCCGCCTTCATCCAGGGCCACGCTCTGGGTTAGGGACATGCCCGCAGGGCCTTGTTTCCACAGCTCCCAGGCGGATTCGCCAGGGATGCAGATCGTGGTAGTAGGGAGGACGTTGGACATGGAGGGGGGTAGAAAAAGTGGGAGGCCGCAGAGTGCTGGTCGGGCTCTGGGGCAGGAGTTAGGACAGGGCGGCAGCGGATCAGTTCAAAGAGAATCTCTACGTGCTGGCGGAAAAACTTGGCCTACATGAACCACTTTTAAATTTAGCAAAGCGGTAATTTGCCGCGTCTGAGCGGGCTTGCGGACGGGGTTGGCGTGCTGCCAGCCGCCCCCGTTTCAACCTGTGAGGACGGCGTGCGGCGGGAGTTCAGCGGAGAGGCGCAGGGCTACGAACGCTCGTAAGTGCAAAGCGCGCGAGGGCGGCTATGGATGGGCGCATGAGATGGTTTACCAGGATATTATTTTCCCTCGCAGGGGTGTCGGCAGGATCGGCGGAGATTTCGTTTAATCGCGAGGTGCGGCCGATCTTGGCGGAGAACTGTTTTTACTGCCATGGACAAGACGCCAACAAGCGGAAGGCGGGCCTGCAACTCAACGTGCCGGACAATCCGCTGCGCCCGAACGACCAGCAGGAAACTGCCATCGTGCCCGGGCATCCGGAGGCCAGCGCGTTAGTGCAGCGGCTCTTTTCCACCGACCCAGACAGCGTGATGCCGCCGCCGAACTCCCATCGCCACGTCACGCCTGCGCAGCAGGAACTGCTGAAACAATGGATCCTCGAGGGCGGGAAATATGAGTCCCATTGGGCGTTTGCGGCCCCGGTTAGACCCGTGCTGCCAGAAGAAGTGCGCACGCCGTGGGTGCGGAATGAGATCGATCTTCTGGTGCTCCAAAAAATGAGTGCGGTGGGGCTGGGGCCTAGCCCCGAGGCGGAGCGGGCGACATTGATCCGGCGGTTAGGCTGGGATTTCCTGGGGCTGCTCCCCACGCCGGAGGAGGTGGATGCCTTCGTGTTCGACACGGCCCCAGATGCTTATGAGAAACTGGTGGAGCGCGTCTTCAGCAGCCCGCACTATGGCGAGCGCATGGCCCTGCCTTGGCTGGATGCCGCACGCTATGCGGACAGCAATGGCTTCCAGCAGGATGGCGATACCCACCAGTGGCGGTGGCGGGATTGGGTCGTAAATGCACTCAATGCAGACCTGCCTTTCGATCAATTTTCCATCCAGCAACTCGCGGGAGATCTCCTGGAAAAGCCCACCACAGACCAACTCATTGCCACGGCATTTAATCGGAATCATCTGCTCAATGGCGAGGGCGGAGCCATCGCGGAGGAGCAACGCTTTAACAATCTCTTCGACCGCGTGGACACCACCGCCACCACCTGGATGGGGCTCACCATGGCCTGCGCGCAGTGCCACGATCACAAGTATGATCCGCTCACCCAGAAAGATTACTACGCCATGATGGCCCTATTTAACAACGTCCCGGAGTCGGGCGTGCCGGCGGGCAGCGGGCAATATCGCGTGGCAGATCCGGCCATCTTGGCGGGCAGCGAGCCGCAGATGGCGACGCTCGCCACGCTGGAAGAGACTGCCAAAACCCTCGCCACAGATGAAAAGAATCTGGCGTCCGCGCCCGCGACTACCACCGCCCAAGCCGCCTGGGAGGAAGCGCTGCAAGCCACGGAACTGGTGGCCTGGACCGCGCTGACACCAGCCACAATGGAGGCCACGGACCGCGTAGAATTGGGGTTAGAAAACGCGGCGGACATCTTCGTCAAAGGCAAGCGCCCGGACAAAGCGAGCTACACCATCACCCTCCCCGGCGGGATGAACCATGTCACCGGCCTGCGCATTGATACGCTGCCGGACAGCCGTCTGCCGTCCAAAGGCGCGGGCCGTAGCGACAGCGGAAACGCCGTCCTGACGCGCTTAAGATTGGCCCTGGGCGACCAAGAAATTTCCTTCAGTGCAGCGGCGGCAGACTATACCCAAGGCGGATTCACGCCGGAGGGCGTGATCGATGATAAAGTGGAAACGGCCTGGGCCTTTTACCCAGATACCACCACGCCGCACTGGTTAGCCGTGCAGGCCACCAGTGCCATCAGCAATGATGCCGCGCTGCCGCTGACACTCACGCTGGAGTTTCAGTCCCCACATCTGCAACATCAGTTGGGGAAATTCCGCATCTCCCTGACCACCGCTGCGCAACCGCTGAGCCGCGCGGCGGTGCCTACGGAACTCGCGGCTATGCTCAAGAAACCCACCGCGGAACGCACCCCAGAAGAACGGGAAAAACTGCGCGCCCATTTCCTCAAGAACAGCCCGCCGCCCGCCTTACAGGCTGCGCGCAAGGCCCGGGAGGCCGGGGACAAAGCGGCGGCGGATTACAAGTCTGCCCTGCCCCGCGTCATGGTCATGAGCGATGCCAAGCCGCGTCAGACGAAGGTGCTAGACCGGGGGAATTATCTTTCCCCCACCGTCGATGTCAGCGGCGGCACGCCGGCATTTCTGCCCGCGTTAGGCAAGGAGGGACCGGCCACGCGGCTGGACTTCGCGCGGTGGTTATTTACGCCAGAGCATCCACTGACGGCTCGCGTGCAAGTGAACCGCATGTGGCAACATTGCTTTGGCGTGGGCTTAGTGAAAACGGCGGAAGACTTCGGCGTGCAGAGTGCGATGCCCGTAGAGCAGGAGTTGCTGGACTGGCTAGCGGTGGAGTTTCGGGAGCACGGTTGGAGCATGAAACACATCTATCGCCTCATCGCGCTCAGCAGCACCTATCGGCAGAGCAGCCGCGTGTTAGGCGAGAGCCAAAAGCGCGATCCTGAAAATCGCCTCTTGAGCCGTGGTGGCCGCTTCCGGGCTCCGGCCATGGTGCTGCGGGACGTCGCGCTCTCAGCGAGTGGCCTGCTCAACGCGGCCCTCGGTGGCAAGCCCGTTTACCCGTACCAGCCGGAAGCCATCTGGGAAACGCTCGCCATTACCAAGGAGCGAGATTTCACCTATCCTGCCAGCAGCGGGGCGGACTTGTATCGGCGGAGTCTCTACACCTTTTGGAGGCGCACGATCGGCCCTGCCAACATGTTCGATGCCGCCAATCGTCAGACCTGCAAAGTGCGCACCAGCATCACCTGCACGCCGCTCCATGCGCTGACGACGTTAAATGATCTCACCTGGGCGGAGGCCGCGCGCGTGCTGGCGGGCCAGGCCCTAGCCGCTGGGGGAGAGGCCGCCGCCCCGCTGCGCTATGCCTTCCGCCGCGTGTTAGGGAGGCCGCCTACGGAAACGGATCTAGCCGCCCTGCAACGCGCCTGGGATCATCAACGCACCATTTACCAAGCGGATCCTGCCGCCGCCGCCGCCGTGGTGAAACTCGGCCCCGCCCCCGGCATCACGGGCCTAGATCCCACGGAACACGCCGCTCTGACCAATGTCTGCCTAGCGCTTTTTAATTTGGATGAAGCCCTGACGCGGGAGTAGCTGGTAAAAGGTATAAAGAGTTGTGCCCGCCGCCCGCCCCGGCATACTGGCCGCTATGTTGCTCCGCTCTTTCCTTCTGCTCTTCGTTCTGACTGGCCTCTGCCTAGCCGAGGCTCCGTGGCCGCAATTTCTGGGGCCGCAGCGCTCTGGCGTGGCCACGGAAACGGTAAAATTAGCGGCTAGTTTTCCCGCCGATGGTCCGAAGATCGTATGGAAATATGAGTGTGGCAGTGGGTTTGCTGGGCCAGTGGTGGCGGATGGGCACGTGCTGTTATTTCATCGCGTGAAGGGGGAGGCCACATTGGATGCGCTGGATCCAGCCACGGGCCAGCGGGCCTGGACTTACCATTACGCCACGGATTACCAGGACAGCTTTGGCTTTGATGATGGCCCGCGCTCCAGCCCCACGGTGGCGGGCGGGCGGGTGTTTCTGTATGGCGCAGAAGGGCAAGTCCATGCGGTGGATGCCAAGTCTGGAAAGCTGCTCTGGAAGCGGGATCTGGTGGCGGAATATCAGAGTGCGCAGGGGTTCTTCGGGCGGGCCGGGGCTCCGTTAGTGGTGGGGGATCTGGTGCTGGTCTGCCCAGGCGGCACGGTCTCCGTGGTGGCGCTGGACGTGGCTAGTGGAGCTACCAAATGGACGGCGGGGGATCAGGCCGCGGGCTATGCCTCGCCTGTGCTCTGGCCGTCTGCCAGTGGTCCGGTGGTGGTGAGTTGGCTGCGGGAAGGGCTGTTAGGAATGGATCCCGCCACGGGCAAAGTGAAGTTTTCCGCCGCGCATCGATCCCGCCAAGAAGCCTCTGTCAATGCGGCCACGCCCGTGATCATCAGCCCCACGGAGATCTTTACCTCCGCATGTTATGACACGGGTGCGACGCTCTGGAAATACTCTGAGGAGCAATGGTCCAAAGGATGGACGACGCATGATCAACTAGACGCGCACTACGCCACGCCCATTTATGCCGCAGGCTATCTCTACGGCCTCCATGGCCGCCAGGAGCAGGGCCAGGAACTGCGCTGCATCTCCGCCACCACGGGCAAAGTGCAGTGGGCCTCCCCCCACCTAGCTGCTGGTGAAGGCATTGCTGCGGATGGGAAATGGATCGTCATCACGGATCGTGGAGAGTGCCTGCTGGTGGCGTTGACGGCGGAGAAATACCACCTGCTGGATCGGGGTCAGATCCTCAGCGCGGGCCACCGTTCCCCGCCTGCGCTGGCGGGCGGGGTCTTATATGCGCGGGATAAAACGAAGCTGGTGGCGGTGAGCCTAACGGAGTAAACGAATGCCCCCGCGACCCCACATTTTCCTGCTGCTCCTCAGTCTGGCTTCCGTCTGGGCGGAGGATCTACCGACCGGAGCCGCGCAGATCCGGGCTCCGTTAGGGGAGTCAGAGATCGTCCTCACCACCACCGCGCGCTGTGCAGGCGCGGTGCATTCCCTCACATGGGGCGGGAAAGAATTTATCGACTCCCACGATCATGGCCGCCAACTGCAATCTGCGCTCAATGGAGACTGCGGCGGCACCCTGCTCAGTGAAACCTACAACCCCACAGAAGCGGGCTCCGTAAGCGATGGCGCAGGTGCCCGCTCCACCAGCCGCGTGCTGCAACTGCTGGCCGGCCCCCACTGGCTACAGACCACCACGCAGATGGCCTTCTGGCTGGCCCCAGATCAAACCTCCGGCGGCCAACCGGCCAAGAACACCACGCTCCTGTCCCCATTTCTCCTCACCAAACGCATCACGCTCGGCCAACCCGCACTGCCTCAGGCGATCGGCTATGACGTTACTTTCCACATCCCGTTAGGGGAGTTGCACCACCACCTCACCTGCGAGTCCCTCACCGGGTATCTCCCCAGTGAATTCTCCCAATTCCTGATCTATCAAGCGACCACCCAAACGCTGGAACCCTTATCCGACGGCCCGGGAGAGCAGCTCCAGCCCATCGTCCTCGCCACTCCAGATGGCCGCTACGCCATGAGCATCTACTCCCCGGAGCCCCACGCGCACTACGGACGATTCCGTTTTACCCCCCAGCACGTGGTGAAATGGAACGCCGTCTTCCGCCTCACCGCCGCGCCCCCCGCCACCGTGGCCGCTGGGGAATACACCTTCCGCCATTTCGTGCTGGTGGGAGATCTCGCGCTGGTTACCGCTGGCCTCCGCGCTCTCGTGAAATAACTCCAGGGTGCGGTCCTCGGTAGATCCTCGGGTATCGCAGATGTGAAAATCAAATCTTACTTGCAGCACAAGGTTGAAAGAATTATAATTTTCACACCCCAGGAATCTTACTCAGTAGCATTTCTGTAAAATGCACCACCGATTCCTGTCCGCCTTGGCCACGCCCTCTTATCTCTCAGTGATTGATTCCACGCCTCCGTGGGATCTGGAAACGCTCTGGAAGCTGGATTGGAAACGCTTTCAGGAGGTGGTGAGTATGGTGCTAGCCAAGAGTGGATTCGCCACGGAAATCCTCTGGGTGAAACCGAACGGCACCACCGTGCTGGCGGCTAGTAGGCAAGGGCCCCAGCGGACGCCCGAGGCGCTGGTCCAGTGTGCGGGATGGAATCAATATGAGGTGGGGGTGAACCAGTTGCTAGAGTTTCACAAGGCCGTGGAACAGGAGGGCTGCCCGCGCGCGATCTATGTGACGCCGGGCCGCTTCGATGAGAAGGCCGTGATCTATGCGCGGTCAAAGCGGATCGAACTCATTGATGGCGCAGAATTTCTCCGCACCCTGGAGCGCATGAGTCACGACGAGCAGCAGTGGTATCGGCGGATGGCCCTGGTGGGCTCTTGGGATGTGCCGTCCTGTGTGAGCTGCGGGGGCAAGCTAGCCCTCCGCGAGATCGCCTTTCCCAGCGGCCCAGAGCACGGGAAACTAGCCGACCTGACGCTCAAGGCAGATCAGCGGGTGGCGCATCAAGTTTATTGCCGACATCTCATCGTGAAGGCTGGCGTGGACGTGCTTTTTCTCACAGGAGTGGAGGCAGAATCCGCAGAGATCCATGGCCGCGTGATGGGGAATTTGGTCTGCCGAGGGAAGCTGACGGTGGCCGCTGGAGCCTGCGTGAGTGGGATGGTGGCCGCGCGTAGCATTAAGTTAGACGAAGGCGGCCTGTTAGAAGCGGAGGCCCGCATTCTGAACACCGCAGATGTCCAACCCGTGAGCCCGCAGCCTAAGCAATATCTCTGGAAATGCCCCCAGGTCCGCTGCAAAGGCAGCTTGCCAGTGCGCTGAGGGCAGCTAGGTGCGGAGATGGATGCATTTTCTCCAGACTACTGGCAGCGCTTCAGTGGCATCGCCCGGCTTTACGGCCAGGCGGCGTTAGGTAAATTTTCCCAAGCCCACGTCTGTATCGTGGGCGTGGGCGGCGTGGGCTCTTGGGCTGCGGAAGCGCTGGCGCGCAGCGGGATCGGGAGTCTCACCTTGATCGACTTGGATGATGTCTGTGTGACGAATGTGAATCGCCAACTGCCCGCGCTGGATGGCGTGATCGGCCAGCCAAAAGTCACCGCCATGGCCGCGCGCCTGCAGGGGATCAATCCCGCCCTGCACGTGCATCCCATCGCTGCCTTCCTAGCGGAAAGTAATGCCCAGGAACTCCTGCACTCCGGCTATGATTACGTGCTAGACTGCGTGGACCGCATCGGCATCAAGATCCTCCAAGTCCTCCGCTGCCAAGCCCTCGGCGTGCCGCTCCTCACCATGGGTGGGGCCGGGGGCCGACGCGATATTTCGCAGATTAAACTAACTGATCTCCACTGCACGCACGGAGACCGACTGCTCCGGGGCGTGCGCAAGAAGCTGCGCGCTGAACATGGATTCCCGCGTAAACTAACCAAGAAATTTGGCGTCATGGCGGTGTGCTCTGATGAACCCCAAGCCTTTCCCTGGGCGGACGGGACGTGCCGCACGGTGGCGGCACCAGGGGAGAATCTGCGGATGGATTGTGCCAGCGGATTCGGGGCCGCCACCCACGTGACGGCGGCCTTCGCGCTGATCGGCGTGGGGGAAGTGCTGCGGCATTTAGCGGGGCGCGCGGCCCCGGCTGCCGCCGACCCGTGTTAGGATGGTTTGTGGAGATATGTCTCCTTCAGCGTGGCGATGGCTTCGAGCATGATCTCGGCCTCAGCACTGATGTCAGGATCGAGACTGGAGGCGGCTCGGTTATGGCGGCGGTAGAGCACGGCCAGTTGCTCGAGGATGGCGGCTTGAGTCATTTTGTTGGTGATGCCGCAAAGCGATTCTGGCGAGTCCGTGGCATTGAGCTTCTGTTTGGCCTTAGCCGCCCATTGTTTCTTGATGGCGTCCGTGGCGTTTTCCGTTGGGGCGGTCGACTTGGCCTGCTTAGATGCGGCGGCAGCGGGTTGAAGTTGGCTGGTCTTGCTGCCAGCGGATTTGTTGCGGGCAAAGGGCGAGGCGTCCGCAGCTGCTGGGGCGGCGGGAGTGCTGCGCTTGAAGATTTTGGAGATAACTCTTCCGAACATAGATAGGGAAATTTAAATGTTTGCGTCAGGTGAGGTTATTCGATGCGGAGGTTCGCGAAATAAGCCGTCTTGCGGTCGATTTCATCGTCTTGGAGCACGCCCGCGCCTTCGTAAACGATGGCGACTTCTTTACTGCGGCCAGAGCGCTCGTCCTTGATGGTGGCATGGACGCGCTGGTTTTCATCATAGCCGTAAGTCACCGTAATCTCACAGCCAGCGGGGCGGCCCGGGGGCACCTCAAGGAGGATGCGGCCAATGACGTCCACGTATTTCGGGTCCGTGTCCTCACCCTGAGTGATTTCGACTTCGATGCTCGTCTCATTATCCTCGGAGGTCACATACGTTTGGCTAGCCGTGCAGGGCAGCGGGGTGTTTTTGCCAATGACGATGGTATTACAATACTCCATCTGGCCCGTGGCGGCGTCTTCCACGATGGCTAGGGTGCCGTAACTGTGATTACAAACTTCCTCCACTTGCGCAGCTTTCTTGGCAAACAAAGCCGCGCCTAAGGCCACGCACTCATCCACATTGCCACAGGACGTGGGCTCGAACCCGAAGAACTTGGCCAACAGATCCCGCACGTGGGGCATCCTGGTGCTGCCACCCACTAACGCCACGTGGTCAATGTCCTTAGGCTTCAGCCCCACGGAATCTAACGCCTGCTCCACGAGCATGATCGTGCGAGTGAAGAGCCGCCCCACGGCGTCTTCAAAGACATCCCGCGTCAGTTCGATGCGCGTGAGGCCGCCGCGGTCATTGCCCACGGTGTCCGTCACTTGCTTGAGCTTGGAGAGCATCTTCTTCATGTCCTCACCGCTTTGCAGGCACCGCCGACGTTGCCGTTCATTTTCAAATAATTCTACTCCGTGCTCTAGCCGATAGGCTTCTGCAATGAGTTCCAGGATCCGATCATCAAAATTGGACCCACCCAGCCGCCGCGCGCCTTCGGAGGTCAGGCAGCGAATGCTCTCACCCGTCACCTCCAGCACCGTGATGTCCAGCGTGCCGCCGCCCAGATCATAGATCAGCACCTTCCCCTGGAGGCCTTGGGCGTGGGCGTAATAGAGAGCCGCTGCGGTGGGCTCATTGACGATGCGTTTCACATTGAATCCGGCAATGCGCCCAGCGGAAATGGTGGCCTTGCGCGCCAGTTCATTAAAGTTCGCAGGCACCGTGATGACCACATCCTGGATCTCGCCAATGATCTTCTCACAGTCCCGTTTCAGCTTCGCTAGGATCAACGCTGAGATCTCCGTGGGGGTCCATTTTTTACCATCCATATTGATGACAAAATTAGGGTCATCCATGTGCCGCTTAATGAGATGGATGGTGCGCTCTGGGTCGCCCCCATCGCGCGCGGCAGAGCCCACTAGCTTCACGTCCTCATGGCGGTCAAAGTAAACCACCGAGGGGGTCATGCGTTCGCCATCCCCGTTAGGGACAATCTCAGGATTGCCATCGGAGCGGATGTAAGCGAGGCCGGAAGTGGAGGTTCCTAAATCGATCCCCACATATTTTGCAGCGTTCTTGGTCTTCAAAGTGTAGTGTATAATTGGTCAGTTTCGCAGAAACGCCGCACTGTGGAGAGCAGATCCCCATTCGGCAACATAAATTCCCATAAATGGCGCGCACTGCCACAGGGGCTAGGCGAAAGCCCCTCGCCCGCACACACGTTGCGAAATCTGCTTCCAGCGCGCCCGGCTGGTCCGCTAGGTTCCGCGCCATGATTGCTTCTCCTAACACCACCATTTCCCGTCGTTCGTTCCTCCGCACTACCGCCCTCACAGCCACCAGCATGAGCGCCCGTAGCTACGCCCAAGTGACGGGTGCTAACGAGGACATCCGCATGGCGGTGGTGGGCTTTGGCGGGCGGGGCGGATCGCACATCGGGGCCTTTAGTAACATGAAAGGTGTGCGGTTAGTGGCCTTGTGTGATGTCGATGCCAAGATCCTGGAAACGCATGTGAAGAAGCTCTCCGCCAGCACCAGCGTGGATGTCAAAGGCTACTCCGACATCCGCAAGCTGCTGGAGTCCAAGGACATCGATGCTATTTCCATTGCCACACCGAATCATTGGCACTCGCTGGGCACCATCTGGGCGGTGCAGAGCGGGCGGGATGTGTATGTGGAAAAGCCTGTTTCCCATAATGTCTGGGAAGGGCGGCAAGTCGTGAAAGCGGCTCGGAAGCATGGGAAGATCGTGCAATGCGGCACGCAGAGCCGCAGTAGCCGGACGGGGATCGGAGCAGCGGTGAAATGGGTCCAAGAGGGGAATCTGGGGAAGATCACCCTGGCCCGCGGGCTCTGTTATAAGCCGCGCAAGAGCATCGGCAAAACCACAGGCGAACAACCGCTCCCAGCGGGCCTGGACTACGATCTGTGGTGTGGCCCGGCAGAGCGCCTGCCACTGCGGCGGGAGAAGCTGCACTATGACTGGCATTGGGTCTGGAACACCGGCAATGGCGACCTGGGGAATCAAGGCATCCACCAAATGGACATCTGCCGGTGGTTCCTCGGGGAGCAGCAACTCGCACCCCAGGTGCTCAGCCTCGGTGGCCGCGTGGGCTATGATGATGACGGGGAAACTGCTAACACCCAGCTCATCTACCAAGGCTATGCCAAGGCTCCGCTGCTCTTTGAAGTGCGCGGACTGCCGACGGATAAATTTTCCGATGTGAGCGTCGGCTGCATCATCCATTGCGAAGGGGGGAAAGTGGTGGTGCCGAACTACACTTCCGCCACCGCCTATGATAAAGAAGGCAAGGAAATCAAAGCCTGGAAAGGCGAGGTGAGCCATTTTGAAAACTTCATCCAAGCCGTCCGCAGTCGTAAGCACGAGGATCTGCACGCGGACGTGCTGGAGGGCCACTACAGCAGCGCGCTCTGTCACACGGGCAATATTTCCTATCGGCTAGGCAAAAAAGCTCCCCCCGAAGCACACGCTGCCGCCATCAAAGGAAACGCCGAACTGAGCGCCACTTACGACCGCATGATGGCGCACCTAGAGGACAATAAAGTGGACCTGAAAGCCACCCCGCTCACGTTAGGTGCACCGTTGACGATGGACCCCACCACGGAGCAATTCAAAGACAACGCAGAGGCCAACGCCATGCTCACGCGGAACTACCGCGCGCCCTTCGTGGTTCCTGCGGAGGTTTAGGACTAGCGCTATCTCCGTGCGTAGTAGCGCCCAGGGAATTGTTTAATGAGCTTCTTTAACTCTAGGCGCATCAGATTCGCAGAGACGAGCGGGGTGCTCAGTTCACAGTTGGAAATGATCTCCTCCACATGCGTCTCGGAGGTGCCCACGGCGGCATAGATGGCCTGTTCTTCCGGACTGAGATGATCCAGCGGAAACAGCTCCGGCTGGAGTGTGGGCTGCTTTTCCGTGGGGAAAAGATTGCCCAGATCTTCGAGGATGTCCTCCGCAGAGAGGACGAGTTTGCTCCCATTTTGGATGAGGCGATTACACCCGACGGAGAGTGGTTTATCGATGGGGCCGGGCACGGCATACACGCTCCGCCCCTGTTCGGCAGCCATGTTCGCAGTGATGAGCGCTCCGCTCCACGCCGGGGCTTCCACCACCAAGATACCGCTGCTCCAGCCGCTAACGATACGATTCCGCATGGGGAAAGTTTGTTTATCCGGCGGGAGATCAATGGGGAATTCGCTCACTACCGCGCCATTGCCATCGGCAATCCGTTCGGCTAGAGCGCGATTTTCTTGTGGATAAAGTTGCCCCAGCCCAGAGCCGAGCACGGCCACGGTGCGGCCCTTGGCAGCCAGCGCACCCTCATGGGCATCCGTATCGATCCCCCGCGCTAGACCGCTGATGACGGTGACTCCCGCGGCGGCTAGCTGATAAGAAAGTTTCCGCGCACACTGGCTGCCGTAGTGCGTGCAGCGACGGCTCCCCACCACGCCGATGGCCATGCGATCTCTCGGCAACAACGTCCCCTGCACGTAGAGCACTAACGGCGGATCATAAATTTCCCGCAGCGTGGCCGGGTAAAGTTCGTCCTCCGTGATGAGGATCTCCGCGCCCAACTCCCGTGCGCGACGCTCCTCCCGAGCATGATCCGTATGCTGCTCCCAAGCGGTGACGATAGCCGCTAGCGCCGCACTGAAGCCCTGCACGCACTGGATGTCACTCGTGGATGCTCGGAGGATCGCCTCGGGAGTTTCAAAGGCCTCCAGCAAGCGGCGCACGCGCACGGGCCCTACGCGCGGGAGCTGGTTCAAGACCACGTAGGCTTGGCGACGGGTCATGGGGTGGGGGACAGGTTACGCCGTGGCTCCCAGCAGTCCGTGCTCTTGGATAGCCGCCGTGATGGCCGCCCAACCGCCCGCTTGTTGGAGTTGGAAAAGATGCAGGTAAACGCCCACCTCTTCTGCCGGAAATTCCGCCAGCAGCTTCGTCACCGCTGCGGCCACCTTAGTTTCATCAATCTCCTTGGGGAGGTCGCCTTCCACGCCGCCGTGGCCGTCATGCGGCACCCCCAGCGAATCGAGGAAATTCGCTAACATCGCCTGCTTACCTTTCATCAGCCAGACCTGGAGGATATTTTCCCCCACGGCTTCTTGGTGGCGGGATTGCAGCGCGGTGAGGATCCACGTGAACTGATCGGCCCGAGAGCGCTGCGTCACAAAGACGGGGCGCACTTTCTTCGCCTGCGTTAGGGTGGTGATGGCCGCCTTATAGACTTCTTTTTCATCATCCTTCATCCAGGCCATGATTTGTTGGCTGAGGGCGGGAGACATGGCCGAGAAGAGTTGATGTGCGAGCATGGAATAAGTCTGAAATGTTAGAAATGGAGTGAATTTGAAGGCGCGACTAGTGGCATGAAGGCTAGAGATTGTCGAGAGATTTGGCGGAGGAAGTTTTGCTTGCTCGTCCCCCGGCTTGCCCTCCATGTTGCCGGACTATGAGCACCTCCCCCGATTCCCCGTCTGCAAGTTTACCCTCCGTCGGTATCTTTAAAGCTCTGAGCGATGAACTCCGCGCCCAGCTCGCAGGTAAAGGGAGATTCCGCTTACTGCCGCCCGGAGCCGCCCTCATCACCCAGGGAGAGCCCGTGGATTCCCTCTTCTTCGTGCTCGAAGGCGCGCTCAACGTCACCTGCCATTCCCCCATGAGCACCGTTACCATGGGCACCATCAAACCGGGAGAAACAGTGGGTGAAATGAATCTTATAGATCCCCTCAAAGCCAGCGCCACCGTGAAGGTCCAGCACACCGCGCGCGTTTGGGAAATTTCCCGTGCTAACCTCGAAGAGTTCTTCGCGCAGCACCCGGCTTCGGGCGTGGCGATTTTAAAGGAAATCGCCATCATCCTAACGCGTCGGGTGCGACGCGGTGCGGACCGCGCGATCCGCCAAGCGGAACTCGCAGTGGCCATTTATGAGCTAGACTAATCGGCTAGCGGTTCAGATCGTGCCGCTACCCCGCTAGCCCAAATTTCTAACCGCAGCAATTGTTCCACAAAGTTCGGCTGCATGCGCTGGAAACGGCTAATCTAGCCGAATGCAACGCCCTAGCACGATCTGAATCGGGGTGATCCTAGCATGACCGGGCGCAAGCATTTTTTCAAAATTTATTCTCGCGAATTTGCATTTTTTACTAGCGTTGCAAACCGGATTCGATAATAAAAACCTCACGCACAACTTCCCTGCAAGGTTGCTAGGGACCACCGATCCGAGCTGAAATGGAGAGGCATCAGCGCCAATCTCTTTACCTGCAATAACTTCAACCGCTAGCAAAAACTAACTTCTCGCCTCAACCACGAATCAGTTGCTCTTTCAGACCACCAGACCTCCTTATTCCCAGCACGCTCGTTCGACCAAAATTTTTAAAAAATCAGTCCCGCCCTCGCTCCTATCACTACGCTTTTCACGACCAGACCGCCCAACTCACTATGTTCCTCGTTACCAATCTTCTCGCCCACTCACACGACCACCCTGCCCAAGAAAAATTATGGCCCTCCAGATCTTCCTGGAGCCTGCCTGCACCTACCCGGACCTTCCGCCACTAACCATAACGCAATAGCCTAAAGATATCCCCGTTATGACTAGTCAGGAATTAACCGCCGTTTGGGGCGGAGTGAAAGAGGCTTTGCGTCGGCAGCTCGAACCAGCCGATTTCGAACTCTGGATCGCCACCACCCAGCTCCGTGAAATCAACGAGGTCAGCGCCTACGTGCAGGCCCCGGATGATCTGCACGCTGCCATTCTGGATAGCAACTACCTAACCGAAGTCCAGAACGCGCTGGAGCTTCGCTTAGGGAGCCGCTTACCCGTCATTTTTGAATCCCGCACCAAGGAAGGGCCGGTCTTGGCACAGCCGGATCTCTTTGCGGAGGAGGCTTCAGATGAGGTGCTAGGAGAGAAATCGAAGGCCGTGAAACTGCGGCCCGCAGTAGGCTTTCTCAACGATCAGAACTCCTTCGAGAACTTCGTCGTCGGGCCGAACAATGAGTTTGCCGTAGCTGCCTGTCGTTCCGTGGCTACGCATCCTGCGCGCTCGTATAACCCTTTATTTATCTACGGCCCCACGGGCATGGGAAAGACGCACCTGATGCACGCCATCGGTATTGAAATCTTGAAAAATCGGCCCAAGGCGCGCGTCATCTGCGTCACCTCCGAGGTCTTCACTAACGAGTTTATTGCCGCCATCAGCACCAACTCCCTCCCCTCCTTCCGCAAGAAATACCGCCAAGCGGATGTCCTGCTCATTGATGATGTTAGCTTTTTTGGGGACAAGGCCCGCAGCCAAGAAGAATTCTTCCACACCTTTAATCAATTTCACGATGGGCATAAGCAGATCGTCCTCACGTGTGACCGGATGCCGAGTGAGATCAATGGGTTAGAGAAACGGCTCATGTCCCGCTTTGAATGGGGGATGACGGCGGCCATCACCCCGCCGGAGGTGGAGACCCGCGTGGCCATCCTGCGACGGAAACTCCAGAGCCTGAAGAACGTGCCGCATCTGAGTGATGAGATTGTCCGCTTCGTGGCGGAGAGAGTGCGCAGCAGCGTGCGTCGCTTGCAGGGAGCCATCATCCGCGTGGTGACGTTTGCCACCTTGAATCAAGAGCGCGCCCTAACCATCGACGTCGTGGCTCAGCAAATTTTACCAGACCTCCTGCACGAGGAGGCCAAGGAAGCACTGGACACGGACCGGATTCAAAAAGTAGTGGCGGAATATTTCCGCCTGGACGTGTCAGACCTCACGGGGCCGCGTCGCCCAGCGGACATCGCTTGGGCGCGGCAGTTAGCCATGTATCTGGTGCGGGAACTTCTGAAAGCTCCTTATCAAGAAATTGGGCGTGCGTTTGGGCATCGGGACCACGGCACCGTCATGCACGCCTGCCGGAAGGTGGAAGCACGGAATCAAGTCGATCCCAAAGCCACGGCGGATCTGAGCTTTTTGAAGCGTGCGCTGGCTCGTTAGGTGTTTGTAACCGCCCGACCCCAGGGCACGCTCCAGAGGCGCGCTGCCACCGATCATTCCGCCATCATGCCCCTGGCTAGGGCGCGCACGAACCCTCCGGTGGGCTACGGCCTACGGAGCCCACTGGCCCCAGAAGCCTGCGGGCACGGTGGCTTGGAGAGCGGTGGCGGCGGCTTCTGAGGGATGCGGTTTGGCTCCCACGCGTTGCGGGCCGTAGGCTTGGCCGAAGGGATCAAGCCCTGCTTTGGCCGCCGCAGCGTGTGGGCGAAGATGCTGACGATACTGAGAGAAATCTAACAACGCCCCCGGCGGAGCTTTGAGTTCTTTCGCGCTGGCCGCTACCGCCAGATCGATTTCCTGTAAGTCTGCCCGCAGCGTCTGGGCCTTTTCCATTAAGCCACAGCGCTTGTAGCCCGGGTAGCTCAGCACGATCACTAACGCCACTACCCCCATGAGCACGAGCGCCTCTAGCAACCCCCAACCCGCTGTGGATCGACGTCGCATGCGCAGGCTAGTGGGAGGCGATGCCGCTGCTCGGCTCGCCATCCGGGAAGATGTCGCTAATCCGGCTCTCTTTCTTTTCCCGCATCCAATGGAGCAGCTTGTCCTGCATGGATTTGCACACCGCCGGATGCTCTAGATTCACGGGCCGTTCGCAATGGGGGTCCTGGCGTAGATCGAAGAGCCGCCAGATGTCCTTATCCTTCCCAGGCGTGAGCACCAACTTCCAATGCTGCGTGCGCAGGCAGCGTTCCTTAGTCCGCAGCACGTCGTCCTGGTATTTGTCCTGGAGCACGAAATGGCAGTCGAATGACTCATCGACAAACGTGGTGGAATCCATCGGCTCCATATAGAGCGGTTCCTCGTTAGGGATGTAGCGTTTACAAAATAGATAACTGGTTTCGGCAAAGAGCGCTAACGAGAGATCCGCCTGCTTCTGCTCCACATACGGACGCAGGCTCACGCCCTCAATGCGCGGATCTGCGGGCACCCCAGCGTAGTCTAACAGCGTGGGCGCATAGTCAATGCTGCGCACGAGTTGGTCCACTTTCTGGCCCGCACCTTGGCCCGCGGGCAGGTGGAGGATGCAGGGCACGTTGCCATTTTGATCCCCGCCATTGAAACTGAGACCATGGCCAAACGTGCAGTTCGGTTCGAACAAGTCATCCCCATGATCGCTGGTTACCAGCACGATGGTATTGTCCGCCAAGCCCACTTTCTTCAGGTGCTCCATGACCGCTTTCACCGAATCATCAAACTTCGCCACACAGCCATCATACAGGCCCACGATCTGCGCCACTTCCTTCTCCGGCAGCATCCGCCATTTCTCCGCCACGTTTACATCACTGATAAACTGGCCGATGTTCAGCGCCATTTCCGTCTTGTGGGGGCCCGTATAATTCGGGTCCGTAAAGCGGTCGGAATACTCGGGGTTCACCCGATAGGGGATATGCGTGGTGCTATAAAAAGTGGTAATAAAGAATGGCTGCGCACTCGCAGACTCTGCCGTGAGGCGTTGTTTCAAGCGCTCCGTCACCACCTCTGGCGTGACAAAGGACACACACGACCGTAGCGCGGGAAACAGGCGGTAACCCAGCGCGTTATCAAAGAAGACGGGCAGCAGCGGGTGCTCTTGATAGACGACTTGGGTCATATAGACCTTAAAGTTATCAAAAGTGGACACGTCCCGGGCCACAAAGCCGTGCGGCAGCAGATCGAAGATCCCCGCACACCAATCTCCCATCACGGCAGTGCGATAGCCCACTTTCCCTAACTGGTCCGCCAGCGTCGGCGCGTGCTGCTGCACGTAGTCCACCTGCTGCCGATTCGGGAACATGTGTTGGAGCCCATGCGTATGCGGATATTGCCCGGACATGATGCTGGCCATGCTTTCCAAGGTGGAGGAAATGGGGACGAAGCATTTGGTGAAATTCACGGAGGTAGCCGCTAAGGCATCGATGGCTGGGGTGGTGGCGCGGGGGTAGCCATTGCAACTGAGATGGTCCGCGCGCAAGGAATCCGAGGCCAGGATGAGGATGTTCGGGCGTCGATCTTTTTTCACCATGGTAACGGGCGGAGCCACATAGTTAGCCACGGCCAGCCCGCCACCCATCAAGCCGAGCACGCCGACTAAGCCCGCCGCCCGGGCCGCCCGCCCGGACCAATGCGGGGCCATCCAGCGCACGAGGTGCTGCGCATAGAACCATGCCAGGGCGCTCACGATGGCCAGCGGCAGCGCATCAAAGAGGCACCACTGCACGCGGTCCGGGAGCCAGCCTGCCAGGCCTTGGTAAATGGTCTTGAAGCGCGGGTCTAACGTGAAGAAGAACGGCTTAGCATAGAAGAAGCGCATCATGAAAAACGCCCACACTCCGCCCGCCACCGCCATCGCCCGCCAGAGGATCATCTTCCGCGTCGGCTGCGGCTTGCTACGCAGATACCAGCGCACCACGGGCCACGCCAGCACCACCATGCCTAATGCGATCAAGCCGTAGCCCCGCAGCAGATCCACATTGATCCAGGCCATGTAATTGAAAAAGCGCTCCACGGCCACGTCCTTGAACTTATTGTCCATGGCTCCGGTGTTATTTTGCAGATTATAGAGGGAGCCCGCAAAGACCCCTAACTGCACCAGCAGCACGCCCAGCACCACCCAGGGTAGCAGCCGCCGAGGAGGGGGATCAGGGGGAAGTGCGGCAGGAGCAGGAGCAGAGGCATTCATAAAGTCCACCCACCAAGCCGCTAGTTGGCCTGCTCCGCAAATAGAATTCCCCGCTGCCCGGACCCCGCGGCCATTTTGCAGGGTGCATAAAATTGCCCTTCCCATTCCGATCACAGATCGTTATGGATGCCCCGCCTAACCGCTGGTGCGGAGCCCGGCGCTTCCAACACCCTAAATCTCTACTAACCGCATGCTCAAAGAATTTAAAAACTTCATCCTCAAAGGTAACGTCATCGATCTCTCCACCGGGGTCATCATCGGAGCGGCGTTTGCTGGCATCATCGGAGCCTTTACCAAGGGCATCGTAGAGCCCATCCTCGCCTTGGCGGGCAACGGCCCGAATCCCCATCTGACCATTCTGCTCCGGCAGAAAATGGTGGATGTCACCACCAAGGGCGCGGATGGCAAAGACCTCATTACCCCCACGCTGAAACTCATTGAGCTAGACCTCGGTGGCATCATCGGAGCCATACTCAGCTTCTTGATTACCGCTGCCATCGTCTTCTTTGTCATCGTCAAGCCAGCCAACGCCTTGCTCGCAAGAATGAAATCCGAAGCCGCCGCCGCCGCCCCTCCCCCAGAAATCGCCCTCCTCACAGAGATCCGGGACCTGCTGAAGAAATCGCCCCCACCCACCCTGGAGCGCTGACTGGCAGTCCGCTGCATCACCCCAGAGAAACAGCGCCCCCGCGAGTCCCCACTCCGCTACCGCAGCGCCTCACCAAGGCGCGCTCCAGCCCCCCCCCAACTGCCACTCAGAATCCCCGCCAGAGTTACATCGGACTCCCTTGTCAGCGAAAAACGTCGGCGCCGCGCCTTAAAACGGCAGCTCACTGCTTGGAAGCGGCAGCTCGCTGCTTGCAGGTGGAAGCTCACTGCTTGGAAGCGGCAGCTCGCTGCTTGCAGGTGGAAGCTCGCTGCTTGGAAGCGGAAGCTCGCTGCTTGGAAGCGGCAGCTCGCTGCTTGCAGGTGGAAGCTCGCTGCTTGGAAGCGGCGGCTCGCTGCTTGCAGGTGGAAGCTCGCTGCTTGCAGGTGGAACGGCGTTGTCGGGTCACAAAATGCTATTGTCACCCTACGAAAGCCTTCCGTAGCCGGATGGAAACCCCTCAAAAACCGCGATCTAAACCGGAAAACCCCCGGAATCCGCCACCCGCCGCCCCCAACCCCTCCCCTGGCCACCAGCGTCCGCCGACCATTCTCCCAACGCGCCACCTCCGGCCGCGCCTCTTCCACCAGCTCCCCATATTGCTTCGTAGAATCCACACCCAGCAGCCAGCCACGCTTCTCGCACGACAAAATATATTTCTCCCCCTCACCGAAAAACCTTGCTCCTCAGCGGCCTGCATCCCATTACTTGCCGCCCATG
>JAYVOP010000061.1:0-8824 GCA_043757865.1 Verrucomicrobiales bacterium
GGGCGAAATTTTACAATGTTGGTGATATAGACCTCGCTGCGTTGCAGGCCCATGGCCGTAATCATCTTCGTCAGCGTATTGCCAGCCGGGCCGACGAAAGGCTCACGCTGGGCTTCCTCCTCAGAGCCAGGGGCTTCCCCCACGAACATGATGCGGGCCATGGGATCACCCACGGCAAAGACTAACGTGTCCCGCAGGGTGCCCAGGTTTTGCACGGGAGGATGGTTAGCCGCAGCGTGTTTGAGTTCGGCTAGACGGAGTTCCCTTTCTTCTCTAGGCAAAGCGGCAGGTCGCACCGGCGCGGCGGGAATGACAGGCGCAGGAGCGGCGCGCGGCGGTGGCGGTGAAACCGTGCGCTGGGCCACAGGTGGACGGGGGGGCGCAGCGGCTGGCGTGCGCTGGCTCATCACGATCTGGCGCAGGGCGGTGCGCGCGGATTCGCTCATGGAGATGCGGGCTTGGCCACGGTCTGCTAGGGCTTGGAAATGATCTCGCAGCAAGTGCAGCGCCCGCTGGGCATCGGCGGCGGCGGGTGGGGATGAGGGGGCAGAGGTTTCCAAGATCATAGCGAATTTCTACTTGTGGGATGCGACGGCATTCCCCATAGATTCCGCCGACCATCGCGCAACTAAAACTCAACCGCAAACCGCCAACACCATGTTTAAACGACTCAAAAATATCATCAAAGGTTTCTTCGGACTCTTCATCTCCGGGATGGAAAAGAAAAACCCCGAAGCCCTCCTGGAAGTCGAAAAAGAAAATCTGCGGGAACAGATCGCCAAGTTTAATACTGGCCTCGCAGGCCATGCGGCCGTCTGTGAGAAGCTGATGAGCGTGGTCAAACAACTGGAGCGTGATGAAGCCGAACTCCGCGCCAAGACCGTGGCTAATCTGCGCGCGGACAACAAAGAACTGGCTGGTCAATACGCCCTCAAGCACGCTACGGCCAAGAAAGAACTCGAGGAGCAACGCGCCTCGCTGGAGAATGCGGAGAAGACTTACAAAGACTTGCTAGAGGCGCGGGACAGCAGCGTGAATGCCGCCCGGGATAAGATCGAAGGCCTGAAACGCGATATTGGTGATATGAAAATGCAAAGTGCCGTGGCGGAACTCAATGAGATGGCCGCTGGCATGGTCTCGGAGATTGGTGGCAGTGGGGACACGCTCAATCGCCTTTCCGACATGGTGAAAGAAGAAAAAGACAAGGCTTCAGGCCGCGCGCGCGTGGCGCGGGACAGCATCGACATGACCGAAGTCCACGCCAAAGTAGGCGAGCAAAAGGCCCTGGCAGATCTCGCTCTGGCCGATTTTGCCGCCGCCGAAGGCATTGCGCTCCCTGGTGCCACCGCCGCTGCGGGCAGTGCTGGTGGCGATGCTACCCCGACGGAAAAGATCATGGGTCCAGCGCAGACGAACTAAGCGCCCATGCTCCTAGACGTTAGGAATCTAGCCGTCGGGTTTACCACGGACGATGGCCTGCTGCGGGCGGTGGACGGCATTTCTTTCTCCGTGCCCAAGGGGAAAACGGTGGGGTTAGTGGGCGAGTCTGGGTGCGGGAAGTCCGTGACTGCATTTTCCCTAACCCGCCTGCTGCCTCGGCCCAGCGGGCAGATTTTGGAGGGTAGCATTTCCCTGTTAGGTCAAGAGTTGACCACGCTGCCATTACCCGCTCTAGCCAAGCTGCGGGGCGCGCAGATCAGCATGATTTTCCAAGAGCCTATGGCCGCGCTGAACCCCGTGCAGACGATCGGGAAACAGCTCACAGAAATTTATGCACTGCATGGCGTTTGCTCCGCTGCGGAAGCCACTCGACGGGCCGTAGAAATGCTGCGCAAGGTCGGCATCCCGTCTCCAGAAATTCGGCTAGGCGAACACCCTCACCAACTCTCCGGCGGTATGAGACAACGCGTCATGATCGCCATGGCGCTGGCGCTGAAACCCGCCCTGCTGGTAGCGGACGAGCCCACCACGGCCCTGGACGTAACCGTGCAGGCGCAGATCCTGGATCTCATGCGCGAACTCCAAGCGGAGATGGGCATGGGCATCTTGCTCATCACGCATGACCTCGGCGTCATCGCTGAAATGTGTGATGAAGTGGTGGTGATGTATGCGGGCCGCATCGTGGAGCGCGCGCCTGTTAGGGAACTATTTACCCAACCCCGGCACGCTTACACGCGCGGCCTGCTGCGTTCCATTCCGTTACTCGAAGGCACGCCGAAGACACGGCTGACGACCATCGAAGGCAGCGTGCCCTCACTCCAGGAAATGCCCACCGGTTGCCGCTTTTGTCTGCGCAACGGAGCCCAGCCCACGGACGAATCCGTGCGCGTGCGACCAGTCTATGGTGAAATTTCTCCGGGCCACTGGCTAGAGCAATGCCCCCGCTGTGCCTGTTAGCAGCTTCGAACCACCTCACGCGGGGACGCGATTTCGCCTTCCGAGAAAAAATATTTAACGGGTTGAAGTTTCTCTCAAGAACACGCATAGTTGTTGCTAATATGACCACTCCAACTGACCTAGAAATTCAATCCGCCTTGGGAGCGCTGCTGACCGCCCGCAATGGTGGAGCCCGCAATGATCATCAAGGAGGACTTCTCATCCACGCCCTCTTGCAGATGGCTAAGCTGCGGCATCGGCAGGGAAATCTGCTGCGCGCCGCCTCGTTAGTGAACGAAGCCAAGGAACGGCTGGGGCTTTTTAATCGGCCCGCGCCTGTGCTCGGACGGCAAATTTATCAGACTCTGGCGGAGCTGCAGCGGAGCCAAGGGCACGATGTAGAAGCCTTCGATTCCCTAGAGCGTGCGCTCAGTTTCGCGAGTCAAGCCAGCCTTGCCCCCGCAGATATGACCAGCCTCTATGCTGGCCTAGCGCAGTGCTCAGAGCGGCTCGGAGATACGGTCCACGCTGCGGAGTATGCGTGGTTAGCCGGCTTAGGTGAATCCACCCCTGAGTTTGATCGGAATGGGAGCAATGTTGACTGGCAGGTCACCCAGCACACGCGTCCCACAGCGGATATATCAGAAGTAGCCCTATCGGCCTAACAGCATGGTGCTGGGCCACCACTGATAGAGCATGAGATAGACGAGCACTCCGGTCACACTGACGTAGAGCCAGATGGGAAACGTCCATCGGGCGAGGCGTTTGTGGTTCACGAAATCACCCTTCAGCGCATGTCTCACCGTGAGGATGACCAGCACGGGCACTAGAAATGCCAAGGGAATGTGCGTCAGCAGCGTAAAGAAATACACCGCCCGCGGCCACCCTTGCATGGTGAAACGCACGGGTTCTGAGTTCTGCAAATGATACGTCAAATAGCACCCGAGAAACAACGCGGACGTAATCACCGCCGCCATCATGCAAGCCCGATGCGCGCGCTGATGCCCTCGTTTAATGCAGACGAATCCGCTCAAGATAAACAAGGTACTCACCGCATTGAGCGAAGCATCCACCGCTGGTAAATCATAAAAAGTCATCGGGTTCCCTAATTCCTAAATTTCGGTTCTCAAGTCTAGCATTTGCAAACTTGCGCTAGTGCGCCGCCGTCCGGGGTGGATACTTTGAAAACTACACCGCTGAGCGATTGCGATAAAGCGTGGGATCAACCGCTGAGGTCATGGCCGAGAGGTTGAGGGGGGCACCTAGGAAATGGGCGATTTCCCGCGCAGCGGTAGCTGGATCAGAGAGGAGTTGGGCGTGGGAGACTCTGAGGACTTGAATTGCGGGTCTGGCGGCAAGCCACGCTTGAGTGAGGGTGAGTTGGGCAGTGAAGATGGCGGTGAGGCGATCTGGGGCAAGGGTGCTGAGGGAGGAGCCGGTGCGGGTGAGCATTATTTGCTGTGAGCGGAGAACTTCGGCTGGGTCGCGTTCCAGAAAGAGGACGCGGTAGGGGCGGTCCTCCGGGAGGTGGGGGATGAGGAGGTGGATGACTTTGACTGCGTGGCCGGGGCTTCCATCAAGGACTGAGGGGTCGGTGGGGAGTTGTTTCACCTTTTCGAGTTCAAAGTAGCCGCGCGGGTTGTCCTCATCCGGCTTCCGCTGGTGGTCCGTGAGGATGGGAATGCCGCCTGCATGGAGCATTTGCATGACCATGCTGGTGCCGGAACGTGGCAGTCCAGTGACGATGGTGGTGAAGAGGGGCGGGTTCATTATTGGAATTGTTCTGCCCAGGATTCGGAGCCCATGGGATAGGTTCGGAGGATGATGGCACGCTGCGCGGAATCGAAATCAGAGAGCATCGTTTCCAGGGTCTGGTGATATGCGGCGGCAGCGCTGTTTTCGGTTCGCTGAAGGTGGATGAGTTCGAGGAAGCGAAGGGTCTCGATCCGTCCCGGCTGCAAGGCGAGGGCGCTTTGAAAGGAGAGCAGCGCATGGTCGAGTGAGTTGAGCCAGGCAAGGGCGACGCCGAGTTGGTGGTGAGCTTCCGCGTGCTCGTGGTTAATCTCCAAGGCATCCAGGCAATGGCCAGCCGCTGCTTCAAAGTGGCCTTCGGTGATGTCCACCTTGGCCAGACCGGTAATGGCGGCGGGGTCTGCGGGGTCGCGGGCATGGGCGAGTTGGAACATTTCTCGGGCCACGAGAGGATTTCCAGCGAGGAGGTGGAGATCGCCCAGCCGGTTGGCTCGGGAGGCGGCGTTCCCGTCGGGGACGGTCTCTGTGGACAGGGCGGCACGGGCGGCAGGGAGGTCTCCGGCAGCGAGGTGCGCGGCAGCGAGCTGCTGGAGGGCATCGGGGTGCGTTGGAAAGACTGCCAGGAAGTGGCGCAGGGCTTCAATGCAGGGGCCGGGCTGGGCGAGGTTGAGGAGATTGGTGACGAGGTTGAAGACATACCGGGGTTCGGTGGGATGCTTGGAGACAAGCTCGGTGAGAATAGTGGCGGCGGGGCGGGGTCGGCCACGGGAGGTGTGAACCATAGCCAGATTGAACTGGGTCTCGTCGCGGACGAGGTTGAGACGGGCCTCGTTTCCTTCTGGAAGCGCGGCCAGATATCCGAGGGCGACGAGTTGGCGAATGGCGTCGTTGGCATCAAAAGGGTTTTGGCGTAGTTCGGGCGGATGGAGTCCGGCGTCCGCATGAAGGGTATCCCAACTGGGAATGGGCGCGGGCGCGGGATGCGTGAGCGCTTCTGTGAGGACCCGCCCATCCATGTCCGATCCCATGGGACACCCCAGCAGCGCGAGGGCGGTGGGGGTAATATCCAGCAGACTGGGATGGCAAAGGGAGGCGGACGGAATTACGCCCGGACCTGCCAGCACGAGGATCCCGTGCTCCCGGTGCCACAGCGCCTCGGTGGCGGCCCGTTGTTCGGGGCTCAGTCCTTCCGTGACCGGACGCTCGGAGCCACTGTGGAATCCATGGTCGGAGAGCAGGATGACGGTGATTTCCGGGCCGGCAGCTTGGAGGAGTTCGCCAAGCATACGGTCATGGAGATCGTAAAGATTATCCATGACGTTCTTGAAATGGCGAAAATCCTTATTCCCCACGTGCTTCATTTGTGGCGGATGAAACTGCATGAAATGATGGCCCACGGTATCGATCGCCTCTTGAAAGATCATCACGCAATCCCAAGCCGTCTCATCGGCCAGAGCCGTGAGACCGGCTTGGTGGACGGAGCGGCAGCGAGCGAGATGCTGGCGGAGCAGGGGGATGTGGGGATCCTTGGCGAGTTGCCGCCAATTCGGTACGAGCGCTGCGAGGTCGGAATCTGGGAGCTGGTCCACAGGGACGCGGCAGGGGGCGATCCGGTCCCTCCATGTGGGCGGGAAAACGGCTTGGTGGGGGATGGCACTCGGCGGTTGGCCAGGGGCAGCGTGGCCCTCCAGAAAGAGATTGGAAACGACGCTGCCCGTGATGGGCTCCGCAGGATGGGAAGCATACCAGTTGACGACATGCGTCCGCATTCCCGATTGGGAGAGGATATTCCACAGTGCCTTGGTGCGGCGGGTAGTGCTGGCAGAGATGCGAACCGGCCCCCCCGATGGATCCGGCTCGATGAAGTGAAGGATGCCATGTTTATCCGCAGTCATGCCCGTGGCCACGCTCGTCCAGAGCAGGGGGGAGAGTTTCGGTTCCAGGGTGGACAGCGGAGCCTGGGAACCGCGCTGCAGGAGCGCCTGGAGATGCGGCATCCCCCCCACAGCGAACCGCTGGTGGATCATGCACCAATCGGCGGCATCCCAACCAAGAATCAGGAGGCGTGAGGCGGGGCGGGGAGGCATGAATCAGAATCGGTGAAATGAAAGACGGTGAGGTAAACGCAACACGAGCGGCCATTTGGCCGCCCGTGTTCGTAAAAGATCAGATGCTTCGCGCAGGGTTATGATTGCTGCCGGCGGCGGCGGCCCAAGACGAAAGCACCCGCAGCGAAGAGTGATAAAGTGGTAGGTTCTGGCACCGCTCCGGCAAGAATACCGACCCCAGCGGCGTCCTCGTAGGCATATTCCGTAATGCTGCGGCTCAAAGTAGTGGCTCCGACGGATAGGCGCATCCAGCCGTAGTGAACTTGGCCGTCCACTTCATTAAGGAAACGCGCTCCCACTAGGTTATTCCCGCTGTTCAGCGCCCACTGGGTGTCCGCGCCCGTGCGGCCAGTGGCGTAGGTGGAAGTAACATCAATCAGGGTGCCTGATGGGAGGTTGGATAAGCCTCCCGAGGCAACGTAAGCACCTCCAGCAGGAGCAGTGGGAGAGAAGATGCTGAGACTGTTACCGCTAAACGGATTGACATCCCAACCTAGCACAGAAGCTGGATTCGTGTTGCTGACGCCCGTAACAAAATTAAGGTAGAGACCTGCACTTGTAGCGGGGACCGGAAGGTTGGTGCTCGTGAAAATAACGGTGGCCTGAGAAGGAGCGGCGGAACCGACAACGACAGCAGCGACCCCCGCCGCAAAATGCTTTTGGAGCCGCGCACTCAACATTGAGACTGGCTTAGCTGAAGTTTCCGATGCGGACGCAGATAGTGAGTTGGTAGTGGCGATGGATTTCATAATTTTGTGGAATGTGGGGGCCACTATTCTTTTAAATTGGGAAACCGCAACTATAAAAACACGAGACAAGAGGCTGTCCTGCGGACTTATTTCGGGAGGAAAAAGGAAAATTTTTGCTACCGCGAGGTGCTTTTGCCTATTTGCCCGCCTCTGGTTTCTGACAATACCTCCGGATCAAGCGTTTCCCCAACCGTTGGGGAGGGATCCCCAATCGCTGGGGAGGGATCCCCAATCGCTGGGGATGGCTCCCTAATCGCTGGGGAGGGCTCCCTAATCGCTGGGGAGGGCTCCCTAATCGCTGGGGAGGGATCCCCAATCGCTGGGGAGGGATCCCCAATCGCTGGGGAGGGATCCCCAATCGCTGGGGAGGGAGCCCTAATCGCTGGGGAGGGATCCCCAATCGCTGGGGATGGCTCCCTAATCGCTGGGGAGGGCTCCCCAGGAGCAGAAACTCCCTCTCCAGCACCGCCCCCACGCTTCCCCCCCTTTTCCTGCCACGCAAATGATAGAGCAGAGTTAGGCCACTTCCACGCCGTCGCATGAAATCATGCCTACGGCATCCTGACCCGCGTCGGCACTTCATTCATTTTATAGCCCGCCGTGCGCAGCGCTTCCCAGACCTTGACGAGCGTGCCGAAGGGCACCTGTTCATCAATGCGCAGGGCCAACTTGCGGTCCGGCTGGGCGGCTTTGGTTTGTTGTAGGCCGGCGGCTAGGGTCTCGATGGTGAGCGCTTGTTCCCCTAGGAAAATTTCTGCGGCTTGGTTCACGCTGATTTCCAGGCGGGCGGCCTCGGCTATGGGAGCGGCTAGGGCATCGCCCTTGGGGAGGCTGACATGGATGGCGCTCTGGGCTTCCCGGAAGGTGGTGGTGACGACCAGGAAGATCAGCAAAATGATGAGGATATCGATCATGGAAATGATCTGCAGCACGGGCTTGGCGCGGCGTTTGACGTGGAAATTCATGGTGCGTCCGTTTCCCCTGGAGCGTGTGCGTAGGCGGCATGGATGAGGCCTAAGGTGAGGGTGCTCATGCGCAGGGCCATGGTTTCTAACCGACGGCTGAAATAGCTCTGAAAGAAATAGCATGGCACGGCCACGGCTAGTCCAGCGATGGTGGTATTCAGCGCCTCCGAGATCCCCTGGGAAATGAGCGCAGCCTGATCCGGCCCCGCCGCCCGCGCCCCGAATGTGCGGAAGATCGTCACCAATCCACTCACGGTCCCGATCAGCCCGACCATGGGCGCGATGGTGAAGAGCACTTCCAGCGTGGGGATGCCGCGCTCTAGCCGGGAAATTTCCTCCCGCGCATAGGCTTCCGTGGCGCGCTCTGCATCCGCCTGACTGCGGTGGGTGGAGCGCAGCGCTTGATTACAAATATGGCTCAGCACCGAGGGATGCGCGCGCAGCGCTTGCCGCAGCGCAGGCAGCCCGGCAGTGGCCGCTTGCTCTAACACGCTACAGAGTGGGCGCGGCATGACGTGCCGGGCGGTGAGTTCCAGCGCTTTAAAGATCACCACCGTGGCCGCAGCCAGTGAACACAGCACGATGGGCAGCATATACCAGCCACCAGCGGCAAAGAAATGCCAGACCTGATCTAGGCTGGCGGAGAGGCGATCAGAAGAAGTAGTCATGGGCAGAAAAGGGGAGGCGATGCTCGATCAAGGAATCGCGCAGATCGTCAGGGATGGGCAGCAGTTGGGCGTTGGTCAATAGCTCTACGAGCAACTGCTGATCATAAGGCGTGTCCTTGCTAGGATTGAGGATGCGCAGATTTTCCACCCCGCCCCGCGGGTTGATGTCGAACTCCACGGTCACGAAGAAGCCCCGCTCCAAGGGC
>JAYVOP010000062.1:0-2397 GCA_043757865.1 Verrucomicrobiales bacterium
CTTACGTCGCCCTCCACCTAGTCCGCCGAGGGAGAGCTAATCGCTGTCCCCACGCAGGATGGCCAGCGGTGGGGTGCTGGTGATGCCCCGACTTAGCAATGTAATAACCCGAAAAACCCCGGCCACCAATACCGGAAAACTCCGTCCAGCCGTGAAAGGGTTACGGTTGAATAATTAGTTCCTGGAAGGTCGCGGCTGGCTTGAGCCGTTTATTGACGCAGCCGTTCCGAGTTGTCACGCTGTCGATTCGACACCCCTTGAAGGCCGCTCGTGTCAGTTCGCTGTCGTCCAGGGTGACCATCCATTGGCCTTGGAGAGATCGAATGCGCTGCGCGAAGGCGCTCAGATGATCCTCGGTCCAGCCTTCGTAAGCCTTGCCAGGGGCTGAATTAACATACGGCGGATCGCAAAAGAAGAGGGTTCCAGGCGCATCGTAAAGGGTGAGGATTCGCTCGTAGGACAGGTTCTCCACGCTCACTCCATCGAGGCGCGCGGAGAGATCGCGCAGGGCACGCGGCACCACCGCGAGGCTCTTGACCTTGCTCGTTCGGGTCACTCCATAGCTCGTCATGCCGCCTCCGAAACTCAGCTTATTTATCATCAGAAATCTAGCTGCCCGTTGAATTTCCGTGAGGCCACGGTTAGCCAGATAGTCGCTCACGTTGCGGCGGCTGTATATAGTTAGGTCGATCTCGCGGCACAGTTCCTCCAAGTGGTATTGAGCGCATCTGTAGAGGCTCACAAGATCGCCATTTAGATCGTTGACCACCTCTGCTCGGCTGCGTGGCTTGGCCAGCAGGAGAGCTAGGCCGCCAGCGAATGGCTCGACGTAAGTGGTGTGAGGGCCGATTCTGGGAAGCAGCGATTTCAGCAGGCGGCTCTTGCCGCCGGGCCAGGACAGAACGGGGCGAATGCGTTTTTTTATAGGGTTCATGCCAGACCAGACAGGGAATGTTAGCCTCTGTTCAAAACTTGATCGATCTCCCACGGGCACGGCTCTGGGAAAAGGGCTTCGATCTGCGGCATGAGCCCCGGCAAGGTCAGGTCATTCGTGCTACACGCGAACTGGTTAGTGGCTAGCTTTGAAGCTATTTGCTCGGAGGTTAGCGGGCCGCCTAGCCAGCCCCGGATGCGCTGGCTGTTGATATGCGCGGCCTCGACTTGCGCGCAGTTTAGGATCGTTGAAAAAAGCGTCATTCCAGCCCCCGCTCCATAGTCGAATCGCATCGCCCCTGCTAGCCAAGCCTTCTCCACAGGGTAGGGCACGTGGCCCTCAAAATTTAGCGCAGAGTATCCAGCTTGGCGGAGCTTACGCCCCGTCGTCACCAGCCTTTGATGCCAGCTATTTTTATCCTCCGTGGTGCTCAGCGGGATCTCACCGCAGTGCCAGTGCAGGAAATCCTCAGGGCCACTCGCCCGAATCAGAAAATGGTCGTCGCTGCAAAGAATGAACCGCTCGGAAAGCTCTCTCTCGAATGCCAGCCGAATAGCCTTATTGAGCAGGTTAGCATCTTTGTTGACTCGGTAAGGGTCGGGCCAGTCGATGTGGCGCACCATTGAGGTGTCTAGCCACGCAGGGCAATGGCCGATCACCCACGCCTGTGACGCACACTGGTAATTCAGAAAGAACGACCTAAGGGAATAGCGCAATTCCCAATCGTTCGTGTGCGAACCTTTGCCTAGCATCCAGACGACATCCATGCGCTGTAAAATTTGTTGTTGATTTCAGCCTGCTGCGCAGAGTAGCGCAGCCAGCGGCCCGCATGGCCGTTGCGCACGCCTTCTATCCTCACGGTGCAGCGCGAGCCTGCTGGCGGGGGATCACTAAACCGAAGCGTTATTAGTCCCGTTAAGTCCACCGTCCCAGTGGCTAGCGTTAGCCAGTCCGCACCCACACTTACCACCCGCAGCGTGCCCGGAATCACGCTCGCTAGCGCCTCAGGCTCCACTCGCCAAGGGTAACTCGTGCCTCCTAGCCCTAATCGCACGCTCATGGTGTCCCGGAATTTAGCATCCGGTTCCTCGCACCCATGATAAGCGATCCATTCCTCCCGGAAGGGTAAAATAGCGTTTTTGGATGACCCGTCAGAGCTTTCTCCGGAGTCTCCAGAATCAGATCCGCCAGAGTGCCCGCCGTGGGAACAATCGCACACCAGCTCGTAGCCGCTTTCGCCAGGGTGGTGATCGTCCACCCAATTAAGATAGGCTAGTTCTTCTTCTTCCTCACCGAAGCCCGCGTAGAAGTGGGAAGGGTCCCAGTTTGGCCATTTTCTGGCCCAACGCTTAGCGCACGGGCAAGAGTCGCTGTCCCCGCTGCTGCCACTTCCGCTAACAGAGTGGTGGCTGCTGCCGCCACCTGAGTTTCCACCTGAGTTTCCACCTGAATTTCCACCTGAG
>JAYVOP010000063.1:0-31652 GCA_043757865.1 Verrucomicrobiales bacterium
CGGCAACGTGTCCTGATCACGCTAGACCTCCCGCCACTCGTGCTTTGGATACCGCCGCTTGAGTTCTTTGGCGATGGTGGGGTAACTATTTTTCCAAAAACTGGCGAGGTCTTTGGTGACTTGGATGGGGCGTTGGTTCGGGGCTAGGAGTTGGATCAGCAACGGCACGCGGCCACTGGCGATGCGTGGAGTTTCCGTCTGTCCGTAGAAATCTTGGATGCGGGAGGCGATGGTGGGCTCCGCGCCATGGGCGTAGTCGATCTTCACTTGGCGACCACTCCCTAACTCGATTCGCTCTGGTGCGTGGCGTTGCAGTGCGGCGTGTTGCGCGTGGCTCAGCCAGCCTTGCAGGGCGTGCAGCGGGTTTAGCTCTTTGATGTCCTTGTAACTTTTGCAGCCGTGGAAAAGTTCTTCAAAAACGAGCCGTTTATCCTCATCCGTAAACTCCGGAATCTCTAATTCCGGCATGGCTGCCCGGAGAAAATGGAGGCGTGCTAGCCATTGCTGCGCATGGTCATCCCAGCCTGTGAAGACCAGGGAGCCATCCAGCACCATTTCTGCTAGCAAGGCCGCTGCCGCGTTCTCCGTGGGCTCGCCCGCTTGGCGTTCGCGCAGGATCAGATCTCGGAATGTCACCGTTTCCTTCTGCTGCACGCGACGTTGCAGGGTGTCCCACACCGCCGCATTGGCCTTGGTGAAATCTTGTGGAAACAGCTCGGCTAGCCACGCTTCCTCCACCTCCGTATTGAGATTCAGCACCACTTGCAAATCCTTGCCCTGGACCTCCGCTATCTCCGTGGCCACCAGCAACTCATGCCCACGAATGAGGCTGTCCTTCCCCAGCGTGCCACGGCGTTTGCCCACCACCGCACAGGCCGTGCTGGCCACATTACTGCGTCGCGCTACGTGGTCGGAATAGCCGCTGAGCATCACCTTGGCGAGCGTTTCTAGGTCTGGTAAAATCAAGTCCCGCTGCGTGGTGCGGGTCATGGACATGAGGCGCTCTGCCAGCTTCCCAGCCTCCGCAGCGGCCCGGCCATTGAGCCCTAGGCGGCCACAGGCATCGGCGGAAAAGTTCGTCCCCGCAGCGGCTAGCCACGCCCGCAGCAGCGGATAAAAATCACTCCGATCATCAGGATCATGGAACCGCGTGGGAGATCCGCCGCCACTCTTCTGGTAAATGCTACGCCCTTGCAGCAGCGCCATGCCCAGCGCGATGACTGGCACGCAATCCGCCTGGGTGGCGGATTCCAGCACTCTAGCCTGACGGGGATGCAGCGGATAACGCGTGAGCCGCCGCCCCATTTCCGTGATCTTTCCCAGCGCATCCACCGCG
The DNA here is from genome assembly GCA_043757865.1 of Verrucomicrobiales bacterium. Classification (GTDB taxonomy): domain Bacteria; phylum Verrucomicrobiota; class Verrucomicrobiia; order Verrucomicrobiales; family V1-33; genus JAGNEJ01. Next base: position 1,337 of record JAYVOP010000063.1, read on the forward strand.
CCTAACACCTGCAATAAAGTTTCCGCCAACACGAGGCCACGAGGGTCTGGCGCATCGAACCAACGGAACGCTGCCAAGTCCGCAATGCCTGCGGCGTGCAGCCCTAACGCCACCTCCGCCAAGTCCATGCGCTTGATCTCCGGCAGCTCCGCAGCGGGTCGGCGGGCGTGATGTTGCTCACTCCACAGGCGGATGCACGTGCCCGGCCCGGTGCGCCCTGCGCGGCCTGCACGTTGGTCTGCACTGGCCCGGGAGATCGCTTGCACGGTGAGCGTGTTCAGCCCGCGATGCGCATCATACGAGGCGAGTCGCGCTTGGCCGCCATCAATGACTAGCCGCACGCCGTCGATGGTGAGGGAGGTCTCCGCCACATTCGTGGCCACCACGATCCGCCGTCGCCCGCCCGTGGCCACGGCGGCGTCTTGCTGTGCGGGAGGCAGCTCGCCATGCAGCGGTAGGATGTCGAAGTCCCGCAGCGCTTTCTCCCGGCTCAGCGCGTCCATTGTTTTCCGAATCTCATATCCGCCGGGCATGAAAATGAGCGCATGGCCATCGGCTAGTTTGCTCATTTCCTGGCCACAGATGCGCGCTGCGTGTTCCGGCAGATCATCGCCTGTGACCAGCTTCGGCGGGGCATAGCGGATGTTCACGGGAAACGTCCGTCCCTCAGAAACCAGGTGCTCACAGGGCGCTAAATAGCGTTTCAACTCCGCCGTTTGCAGCGTGGCACTCATCACCAAGATGGCCAGATCTGGCCGCTGCGTTTCCTGCAAATCCAGGGCCCGCGCCAACGTCACATCTCCATACAAATGCCGCTCATGGAATTCATCAAAGACCACCGCCGCCACGCCCGGCAGCAGCGGATCATCTAGCATCCGCCGCAGCAGAATGCCCTCGGTCACAAAGCGAATCCGCGTGGCCGCACTGACGACATTTTCAAAGCGCACTTGATATCCGACCTCTTGTCCTAACCGCACGCCCAACTCCTCTGCCACGCGCCGCGCCAGCATCCGAGCCGCAATCCGCCGGGGTTGCAGCACGATGATCTCGCCCCCGCCTAACACGCCTGCCGCCAACAACATCTGCGGAATCTGCGTGGACTTTCCAGAGCCTGTGGGAGCCTCAATCACAAACCGCCGCCGCTCTGCACGCACACGATAATGGCGGAGCAGAGCGGGTTCGATGTCATAAATAGGCAGCGCAGGCATGGTCAGGAAAAAGACGCAGATCCTGCGGTGGCCCCACCGAAACGCAACGGGGCAGATGCACGGAGCGGCCGCCCTGGTGCGCGCCTTGGCAAGGTGCCGCTAAAGAGGGACCGCGCTAAGCTGGTGGAGGGCTTACTTCCGCACCTTAGTTAAGGCTGCGGCCAGCACTTCATCCGCCGTGGAGACCCAGATGAACTTCGTCTTGGCCAACACTTCTGGGGGCATTTCCGCTAAGTCCTTCTGATTTCCTTTGGGCGCGATGACGGTGTGAATGCCCGCCCGCAGTGCCGCTAGGGTCTTCTCCTTCAAGCCGCCAATCGGCAGCACGAGGCCGCGCAGGCTGATCTCGCCTGTCATCGCGATGTCTGGGCGCACGGTGCGCTCGCTGAAGAGGCTAGCCAGGGCGGTAAACATCGCACCACCTGCGCTGGGCCCGTCTTTGGGCGTGGCTCCGGCGGGGACGTGGAGGTGGATGTCCGTGTCTTTAAATAGCTCTGGGGCAATGTGCAGAGCCTGCGCGCGGCTGCGCACGAGGCTCAGCGCGGCGGCTACGCTTTCTTTCATGACATCGCCTAACTGGCCGGTGAGTTTAATCTGCCCGGTGCCCGCATAGCGCAGGGCTTCGATGTGCAGGATCTCCCCCCCCACAGGCGTCCAGGCGAGGCCCGTGACGATGCCCGGGCGGGGGATTTCATTGCGTTCTTCGTGCTCGAATTTCACGGGGCCTAACGTGGTTTCCACGAAGGCGGGATCGATCACCACCTTGTTCGTTTCCTGGCGCACGATCTTGGCGGCCACCGCACGGCAGAGGCTGCCGATCTGGCGTTCTAGCTCCCGCACGCCGGCTTCCCGGGTGTAGCTGGAAATGACTTTGTTCAAGGCCGCAGGTTGGATGACGCAGTTAGCGGCTTTAAGCCCGTGATCCATGAGCTGCCGTTTGATGAGACGACGTTTGGCGATTTCTCGTTTCTCACGTTCCGTGTAGCTGGTGAGTTCGATGATCTCTAGCCGATCCCGCAGCGGGCCGGGGATGGTGCTCAGGTCATTGGCGGTGGCCAGGAAAAGCACCCGCGAAAGATCAAAGGGCACGTCTAAATAATGGTCTGTGAAATTATGATTTTGGTGCGGATCAAGAACTTCTAGCAAGGCGCTGGTGGGATCGCCTCGGTAGTCACGGCCAATTTTATCGATCTCGTCGAGCATGATGACAGGGTTGTTCGTCCCCGCCCTCCGCAGCTCATCAATGAGCCGCCCGGGCATGGCTCCAATGTAAGTGCGACGATGCCCGCGGATGTCCGCTTCATCATGCACGCCGCCCAGACTGAGCCGCGCAAACTTCCGCCCTAACGCCCGCGCCACGCTGGCTCCCAGGCTGGTTTTACCAACTCCCGGCGGCCCTAGCAGTAGGAGGATGGGGCTGTGGCCATCCGGCTTCAGCTTGCGCACGGCTAGGTGTTCCAGGATCCGACGTTTGATCTTTTCCAAGCCGTAATGGTCCTCGTCCAGGATCTTCTGGGCGTTGTCCAGATCCAGATTATCCGTGGTGGAAATGTTCCAAGGCAGATTGGCGATCGTTTCCACATACGTGGTGATGATGCCGGACTCTGGGCTGCCGCTGGGGATGCTGTCCAGGCGCTTGAGTTCGCGCTCGGCTTGCTCCAGCACGGCGGCGGGGGGCTTGGCCGCCGTGAGCTTTTCGCGTAGGCGTGTGGGCGCATCGCCCGACTCGCCTTTGCCCTCGCCTAGCTCTTTCTGGATGGCCTTCATTTGCTCATGTAAATAGGCGCGACGCTGCTGATCGCTAAATTGTTCGTGGACGTCCTTCTGGATCTTTTCTTGTAACTCAGCGATGTGCAGATGGTGCGCCACCTTGGCCTGCACGGTGCGGATGCGCTTGGTCACATTGAGTTCTTCCAGGATCTCCTGCTTCTCCTTGGGGCTCAGATCCAGGCCGCCAGCAATGAAGTCCGTGAGCTTGCCGCCATCATCTAAGTTGCGCACTAACACGCTGATCTGATCCGGCACGTCTTGCTTGCGAGCGAGGTATTGCAGGGCGGTATCCCGGAGGTTGTTCACGGTCGCCTGCCACTCTGGCGTATCCTCGGGCTTACTGCTGTGGATGACTTCCACATCGGCCAGGAGATAGGGCGCGGTAGAGGTCTCGCGGGTGAGATGGATGCGCTCTAGCACGTTGACGATGATGACGGTGTTGTCGTCATTTTCTTTCACTTGGCGGAGCACGGAGACGGCCACGCCGATGGGGTAGAGATCCTTAGCCCCAGGCTCCTCATCGTTTTCTGTGCATTGGGTAAAGACGCCGATGGTCTTGGTTTTCGGTAAAATTTCCTCCAGCAATTTTTTGCTCGAAGTGCGTCCGATGCTCAGCGGTAAGACCATGCCGGGAAAGAGCACGCCATTGCGAATGGGGAGGATGGCGAGGTGGCTCGGGATGCCTTCCGCAGTGGCTTGGTCATTAACCGGACGAGGGACGGGTGCGGCTTCAATGAGGATCTTCGCTTTGCGAGCCTTAGGCGCGGGGGATTTGGTGATGCGGCTTTTCATAGGGTGTTAGGGGGGATGTTTGCCTCGGTGGTTACTACCATGTCTCGTCGTCCTCGACTACTCTTATCCGCGTTTTTCTTGGCTGCGGAGTCATCTGCTGAGGCTTCATGCGGAAGGCGAGGAACAGTAAGAGGGCCCCCAGCAAGATGAGGGTGGTGGCAATGAGAAAGATAAAAATGGCTGGTGCCAGGAAGACGATGATGCCCAGTAAAATAAGGCCCATCCCAGGCACAGCCAGCACGGGCATCGGCACTTGAGTGCGTTGGCCGAGCGAGCGGAAGAGGAGGGATTTGAGGCGCATGATGGAGGGGACTGCGACGATCCTATTTCAGCTTCCGTGCCAATGCAGCGGAAAAATTTCCCAGACCCAAAGCGCAGGAGAAAAAAATTTAACCCCAAAGCGCACAAGGATCACAAGGACTGAGTCTTTGTGTTCTTTGTGAGCTTTGTGGTTAAAATCCACTAGGCAGCGGCATTTTGTCGCGGTGGCGGGCGGTTTTGTCACCCTCATGTGAGTAGGATGCTACATTCGTGGTATTCCACCGATGGCTTGGGCGCTAGGACGGCGGCATGAGAGTCCTTCTAGTTGTTAGTTTGCTGAGATTATTGCTGTCCACCGGAGCCGCAGAGCCACCCGCGTGGATCTGGCGGGAACGGGGAGCGCGCCCATCGCCTGCGGGGGAGCGTGGGTATCTGCGGAAGTCCTTCACGGTGTCCGCCCCTGTGGTTAGGGCCACGCTGGAGGCCGCCTGTGCGGCGGAAATGACGTTGACGCTCAATGGCCACGCGGTGGGCAAGAGCCCAGAACTCCAACAGCCCGTGCGCCAAGACGTGACCGCCCAAATCCATGCCGGGGACAATTTGCTGAGCGTGACGGGCCGCACCACGGCGGATTACCAGGGGTTGCTAGTGCGATTAGAAATCACGTTAGAAAAGGGGGCCACGCAGACGGTGCAAACGGATGCCACGTGGCATTTTGCGTTAGACAATCCGCCGGGATGGGATCAACCGCAATTTAATGATACGGCATGGACCCCCGCTCAGGTGCTAGGGAAACTGGGCGCTGCGCCCTGGGGAAATGTGCTGACAGACCGCCACCCGCAGGCCACCGCCGCGGCGGATCTCACCGTGCCCGCGGGCTTCCAGGTGGAGTTGTTGCGCAGTGCTAGTGAGGACGAGGGCTCGTGGGTTTGCATGACCATTGACCCCGCTGGGCGGCTCTACATTTCCCCCCAGAGTGCCGTGCCGGGCAGTGGATTCAGCCAGGACAGCGCGTGGGGCGGCTTATGGCGAGTGACGTTAGGAGCGGGCAAAATTTCCCGCTGGGAAAAGGTGCCCGTGCCCATTGGCGGCTGCATGGGCATGCTGTGGGCGTTTGATTCCCTGTATCTTTCTGGACAAGGACCAGAGGGCCAAGCGATCTACCGCTGCCAGGATCGCAATGGCGATGACGTGCTAGATACCTGGAGCCTTTTCAAAAAAGTCCCCGGCGGCAATGGCGAGCATGGCGCCCACGCCATCAGGTTAGGGCCAGACCAGCACCTTTATTTCCTGCATGGCAATGGCACGCCAGTGGTGGATGGAGCCCTGCCCAGTAAGCCGCCCACGCATCCTGCCGAGGACGATGTGCTGCCGCGCATCAAAGATCCGGTGGCCACATTCTTTGATAAAATTACCTCTCCCTACGGGCACGTCTTGCGCACGGATGAGCGTGGTGCGGTGTGGGAACTCTGGTGCACCGGGCTGCGGAATCCGTATGATTTCGACTTCAGTCCAGCAGGAGATTTGCTGGCGTATGACAGTGATATGGAATGGGATGTGGGCCTGCCATGGTATCGGCCCACGCGCATTCTGCGCATCGTGCCGGGGGCCGATTATGGTTTCCGGGAGGGCTCCGCCAAGATCCCGGAGACCGCATTAGATACCATGCCGCCGCTGCATAATATTGGGTTAGGCTCCCCCACCGGGGTGACATATGGCACGCGCTCGAACTGGCCGGAGGCTTATCAGCAGAGCTTTCTGGCCATGGACTGGACTTACGGGCGCATCTTCTGCGTGCATCCGCAGGAGGCCACGCATGAGGTGTTTCTACAAGGCAAGGGACTGCCCGTGACGGACTTAGAATTCGGCAATGATGGGGCATTGTATTTTACGACAGGTGGCCGGGGCACGCAGAGCGGACTGTATCGCGTGAGCTGGCAGGGGCCGCCCCAGCCGCGTGCGGCATCGCGTGCGCTGCCATCGCCCAGCCAGCAGGAGAGTCCGGCGGCTCGGTGCCTAGCAGGCATTCAAGACCACCGCCTAGCGCAGCCGCAGGTGTTAGGGCAGGTGCGCCAGAGTGATCTTTCCCTGGACTGGTTGCGCGTGCTAGAGATCAGTTTGGCCCGCCAGGGGCAGCCTGTGGAGGCGGAACGGGCTCCGTTGCGGGAGCTGCTAGGCGCGCGTTTCCCCACCTCCGATGCTGCGGTAAATCGTTCTCTGGCGCAGTTGCTAGCGGCGCTGGAATGGCCGCTGTTAGTCGCGCCCTCGCTGCGCCTTATGGAGGCGGCGGAGACTGCTTGGCAGCAGGCCGGGAAGCCGCTGCCGGACCCATTGCAACAAGGCGCGCAGGAGGAACAAATCTGGTATGCCCGCGTGCTCTGCGAGGTGCCCGCCGCCCATTTCACCACCGCCCAGCGGGAGCGCTATTTCCAATGGTTCGCGACCACCGCCCCGCAGCTCAAGGGCGGAAATAACTTTGCGAAATACCTGGAAGTAATCCGTGCCCGCGCGCTGGCGCACTGGCCCGCAGATGTGCAAGCAGCAGCGGAGATCAGCCACCAGCAAGCCCTGGCGGCGGCAGCGACCACGTCCACCGTGAGCCCCGGCCCGCAGCGCACCTTCGTGAAAGCCTACGTGCGGGAGGACCTAGCCGGGGAGTTAGGGAAACTTTCTACCAGACGAAATTTTGCCCGTGGGCAGGAAATTTTTACCAGCCAACTCTGCATCCGCTGCCATCTCCTGCGCGGCACTGGGGGCACCGTGGGGCCGGATCTCACGGGCTTGGGGGGACGCTTCAGCGCGCGGGATATTCTGGACGCCATCATTGATCCCTCCAAAGTCATCTCTGAGCAATACGCCGCTAGCCTCATCCAAACCACCACCACCAGCCACCTGGGTTTAATAGCAGCGGAGACCGCCACTGACCTCACGCTCTACGCCGATCCCTTTGGCCTGACCAAACAAACAATCCTCAAAAAGGACATCACCGCGCGCTCCGCCTCCCCGCTCTCCCTCATGCCCCCCGGCCTCCTCAACGCCCTAACCACCGAGGAAATCCTTGATCTCCTAGCCTACTTACAATCCAGTGGCGATGCCCACGCCGCCGCCTTCCAGCCCTAGCGATCCGTCAAACGGAGGGAAAAATATCCCCCTCCCGGCCCCACGATTTTTTCTTGTCAGGAGTGGCGAAATTAAATATGCCGCTAGCAATTCAATCATTCGTTGAGCGCTCTGCTCCGCCCATGGTCCCCGCTAAAACGATGCCCTCCGCACTCACCCACTCGGAGCATGATCTCGTGGCAATCTCATTTCCACCAGCGATTCGTCGGGCAGCCGCGCAGTCCCGGACTGGCTGTAGGGAACCTGCCGCAGTGGTCAAATAATTTTTCCCCGTAGGGGCGGTGGTTATCACGAGTTACCGTGCAATCAGACCCGCCTAACAGCACTGGGAAGGGACTTGAAAGTGCTCACTGCAGACCTGAACTTTGGGAATGCAGGCCTGCGCTTTGCGAGTGCAGGCTGGAGTTGCGGAGGTCCCAAGGGTGGCGGCTCGGTGCAGGGCTGCGATTGGCATTCGCAGGCTTGAATTTGAGAAATTCAGGGCTGCGGTTCGCTAATTCAAGTCTGCGGACTCCGCCGCCGACTGGTGTTTCCGTAATGCAAGTCCGTCCCCGGCCAACTCCAGTCTGCACCGCGCGTCCGCAGGCTGGTCCTTGGCAAACCGAAGGCGGCATCACGCTCGGGCAAGCCAACGAGGCACGTCCGCAAGCCTGCGAAACGTAGGCGTAAGTCTGAACCACAGTGGGCGGGATTACTTTGGAGACCCGTGTGGGATGCGTCCGACGTCATGAAGGCCGATCCGCCCGCGCAGATAGGATTCGCCTTCGATATTTACCACGCCACGGCGGAAGGCGGGCTGAGTTGGCCGCTGTCCCCGGCTCCTTTTTGGCGAGAGTCGGGGCTATTTCAAAAATTGTATTGCCAGTCAGTTCGTAAATCACTTCAATAGCGCCCGGCGGCTGAGCTTGGGCCGCCGCTTATTTTATTTTACCCCCTCCCCGTTTATGAAACGTCTCCCCTCCACGTTGGCTGCCTTGTGCGGCCTTGTTTACACGTTTAGCACCGCCCAGGCTGCACTCATCGGTTATTGGACCTTTGATACGGACACGCCGTCCGCCACGGTAGGGGCCACGGGCACGGTGCTGGATCTATCTGGCAAGGGCTATGATGGCACGTTGAATGTGGTGGGGGTGGCTCCCTCCACCCGCTATTCCACGGATGTGCCAGCGGAGTTGGCGGGCATTGCTGGGGGGAAATCACTGACTTTACTGGGGGGAAATCATTATGTGCAGGTGGGCACCACTACTTCTGGGGCTAACAACACGGATTTCAATTTCACGGGCGGGCCATTTACCATTAGCTATTGGTTCAAGGCGTGGCCGCAGACGTTGGATTTCCCGGTGATTGCGAAGAATGGCACGGCCACGGGTGGGTGGTCTAGCAAGCGGAGTTCCGTGGCGGCTAACACCACGAATCTGATGTTTACCACGCCCGGGCTGAGCAATGTGGACTTCGAGCCGCCGGACACGGTGGGGATCAATGCCTCCCTGACCACGGGCACGCCCACGCCTGTGCCCACAGGCCCAGGACGCTGGACGCACATGACGCTGACGTATGATAACACGCTCAAAACGGTCTATGTAAATGGCGTGCAGATCCGCTCGGTGGTGCCCACGGCCAATGGCAAGATCACGGCTACCACGGATCCGGTGGTCTTTGGGGCGCGCAGTGTGGCGGGCGTAATCGGTGGCTATTCTAACGTGCAACTCGACGATGTGGCCATTTTCAATCACGCCCTGACCGCCGCGGAAGCGATGTCCCTAGCCAGGGGCGCGGACCCCCGCACGGTGCCTGCGGTGGGCCGGCAGCCGTTGCTCACGCGCTCGTATCCTTGGGGTGTAGGCGAGCCGCTGGGCACTCCGGGTAATTTCGGGGTGCGCGCACTGCGGGACACCACTGGGCCGAGCACCACGGGCGGCACCACCATCAATAATTTAGGGGATCTATCCTATCTGCTGCGGAATAAATCGGCGGTCACACGCTTGGCCTCTGTGCCATTCGTGGATGGCAGTTACGGTAAAGTTTCCTTCCGGGATCCTGACAACTCCGGGGCCACGGGGATCTTTGCTGGACCGACCGCAGCCATCGCAGTGCCTGCGATTCCGCCGAATACCACGAGCTATTACTACACCGTGCCATGGAACATTGCTGGCAATGAAGACTACGCGCTGTTGACCGCCACTGGCTGTATCCGCATCCCGGCGGGGGTGGCGGCAGCAGATAATAAATGGACGTTTTTCCATGGTGGGGACGATGGCACGCAGCTCGTGATCTATGGCCAAAATTGGCTCTCCCGCAGCAATACGAACTCGCTCATCAGTGGCGAGGTCTCCGTGCATGGTGCGCAGGGTGGGAACTCTGCGGTGTTCTCCACGGTGGTGCTGCCGCCGGGTGATTATAATGTGCGGTTTGATTACTATGAACGCACCGGAGGCTCGTGGGTGGAGCTGTGGGCCGCGCCTGGAACGCTAACGGCTATTACGGCATCCACTCCGCCGACCCCGCGCACAGATAACTGGCGGCTGGTGGGCGATACCGCGGCGGGCGGCTTAGCGTTGGTGGATCACTTGCCGCTGGTGGAACTCACGAGCGATACGAACGCCATCGTGGGCACGCCGCCCGCGTCCATCAATCTCACCTATGACCAACGTTTTTGTGATAGCCCTAGCATCACGAAAACGGACAACACTGGCACCAGCACACTGCAAGCGCTCACGTTAGGCCATGGGGTGATCAACATCGCCCCTGCGCCCACCGTCACGACGACTTACACCCTCGCAGGCACGCACGCCGGGCAGACGGTCACGCGCACCGTCACCGTGTATGCGAATCAGGCTCCGGCCATCACGGCCTTTACGGTGGCGGATAACACCTTGGCTCCTGGCTTCGGCTCCACCTTTACCGTGGGCACCGTCGGCGGTTCTAGCTGGAGTATCGACAACGGCATCGGTGCCGTTTCCTGCACGACCGCCAACGGCATCAACAGCGGCACCAAAACCTTTACCATTCCTAATGGCACTGCGGCGGGTGTCTATACCTATACGTTGACCGCTACGAATAGCGTCGGTTCCAGCACCGCCACGCTGACTATCACCGTCGCGCCCCCGCCCGTCATCTCGCTCTTCAATGCCATGCCCAGCAGCACTGGCGGAGAGCAGGGATCGCTCTACACCATTCAGTATAACATCACGGATGCGGACACTGCTGTGATCAGCCCGCGCCTCGGCAGCCTAGCACCGTCGGCAGTCCGCACGTTCATCGGAGAAATCTGTGATTATCCTAGCCAGACGACGACCTACACCGTGGTGGCCACCAACATTTACGGCACGAGCACGGCCACCAGCACGGCCAATATTTATCCGATCATTGGCATGACCGCAGCGGGCTGGACGGTCACGCTTTATAAAGCCGCCACGGCGGGCACGGTATCAAGTCTAGCAGGGGTGGACGGCATCATTGCGGGCACGGTGGCGCGGGGGAATGTGACCGTAAATGCCGTCAGCACGCCCACGCCGATCACGAAGACGAATGTGAATCAGATCAATTTTTCGAATTCCGTGGCCCCGGCCTTTTCTGGGGTCTTCCCAAATGATACTTGGCCCGCGGAGTTTGGTAGCAGCGGACTGGTGGATGCGGTGGTAAAATGCACTGGCACGCTGATCGTCAATGTGGAGGACGATTACACCTTGAGCATGAATAATGACGACGGTGGCCGTTTGCGGGTGGACTTGAATAACGACGGAGATTTTTTGGATGCGGGAGAGGATGTCATCCTAGACGACAGCGGCCACGCTCCCACGACGTTTTCCAATGACCGCCACCTCACGGTCGGGCCGCACAACATTGAATACGTCTATTTCCAAGCCACTGGTGGCCAAGCGGGCGAGTGCTTCTTCACGGACTCCTCGGGCACGAATCGCCTGCTAGAACCCGGCTCGCAGCCGCCCGCCATCGTCACCACGGATCTCATCATTAGCGAATTCCAAGCGAGCAACAGCGGCACTTTAAACGACTACGATGGCCAAACCTCCGACTGGATTGAGCTTTATAATGGCACCGCTGCCAGCATCCCGCTGGCAGATTGCGCGCTCTCTGACGATGATGCCCTCGCTGGGAAATGGAACTTCCCCGCCGCCACGCCCGCGCTGGGGGCGGGCAAATATTTGGTGGTCTTTGCCTCTGGGAAAAATACCGTTTTCCCCAATGGGGAAATCCACACCAACTTCAAGTTGAACTCTAATTTCATCCCACCCGCCCAAGGCTACGTAGGCCTGGCGCGTAATGTGGGCGGGACATTTACCACCCTCAGTTCCTATCACTATGGGGATCAAAAGAAGGACCGCTCGTATGGCGTGTCGGGGGTGAATCAGGTGGTTGGGGTCATGGCCGTGGCCTCGCCTAGTGGGCGGAATAATGCCAGCTATCTGGGCTTTGTGGGGGATACTAATTTCAGCAATCACCGGGGCAATAACTACAGCACCGCGTTTAACCTAACCATCACCACGCCGGATGCCGCGAGCACGATCCGCTACACGTTAGATGGCTCGGAGCCGACCGTGTATAAAGGCACTATTTACACTGGGCCGATCCCGATTTCCGTCACCACCGTGATCCGCTGTGCGGCCTTCCATAAGGGCTACGCGCCCTCGAACATCGACACAGAAACGTATATTTTCCCCGTGGATGTCGTCACCCAGAACCGCGCTCAAGCCATCGCCCACGGGTGGCCGGATGAGCCAAACGGCAGCGCCTCCGCGACCCTGAACTCGCAGGTCTTTGATTACGGCATGGACCCGCAAATCTATACGGGCAATGAAGCGGCCATCCAGGCGGCGTTGAAGGCCATTCCCTCGCTCTCGTTGGTGGTCGATCCCAGCAGCCTCTTTGATAAAACGAGCGGCATCTTCGTCAACCCTAGCCAACGCGGCAAAGCCTGGGAACGGCTGGCCTCGCTAGAACTCATCAACGACGTTTACGCCGATCCCACGCTGGCCACCAAGGCCCAAGCGCTGGATGGCAACGGCCAATTCCAGATTGCCTGTGGCACGCGGATTCGGGGCGGTGCCAGCCGCAGTCCCAATAATCCCAAGCGGGAATGGCACCTGTATTTCCGCCCACAGATGGATGGCTCGTTGAACTACCCGATCTTTGGTGCGGATGGGACCAACAAATTTGACCAATTCGACATCAAGACGGCTAACAACTACGCGTGGTCCTATGCCCCCACGAATCAGCAGCTCACCTACACGCCCGTGGGCGGAGTTTCCACCATCAAACGCGTCAACATGAACACCATGATGCGGGATGTTTTCAGCCGGGACACCCTGCGGGACATGGGGCAGCCCACGGGGCGGGGACGCTACTATCATTTGTATATCAATGGGGTTTATTGGGGGTTAAATGAGATCGAAGAACGGACGGAGGCCTCCTATGGCGAGCAATATCTGGGCGGTAGTAAAGGTGACTATGATTGCATCAAATCCTCTGGCAATGCCAACAGCTACAACACCGAAGCCACGGATGGCACCATGCTCCAAGGCACCACCCTGGCTCCCGGTAGCGCCTGGGCACGGCTGTGGTTCCGCTGCCGTGAGCTGCGCGCCAAGACGACTGATGCGGATCGCGATGCCGCCGCGCTGGATCTCATGGGCCTGAAGCCCGATGGCACGCCGTGGAATGATGCGGTGAACCACCCCATCTTATTGGATACCAATGATCTGACGGACTATTTACTAACCTCATTCTATTGCGGCAGTTATGACGCGCCGATGTCCACCTTTGTCAGCACCGGATCGAACAACTGGTTCGGTCTGCGGGACCGGAATGGGAATCGTGGGTTCACCTTCTATGCCCATGATTTCGAGCATGGATTCGGCACGGATTGGGTCAGCGGATCAGCCGCCACGAACATTACTTACACGCGCGGCTCCAGCACCGGCGCGTTGGCGATCAATGCCGGCTTGGCTGTCGTCGGCTGGCAACTCCACACGGCTGATTCCCGGAGCCTTGATCGCACTGGCCCTTGGGGCGGTGGGGATGGCGTGACGGGCGCGGCAGACACTACGGCTAACACCACGCTCAAACAAGAGCGGAATCACAAAGGCCAGTTGATGTATGAACTCAGCGCCCAGTATTTGAAGAGCAATCCGCATCTGCTGCATGAGGATCTTTGTTTCAGCCGCGAGTATCGTCGGCGGTTTGCGGATCGTGCTTACTATAATTTAGGCCGCCCCGGTGGTGCGCTGACGCAGCCAGAAGTATTCAAACGCCTAGATGCTCGGGCTAACATCGTGAGCAGCGCCATCATTGGCGAATCCGCCCGCTGGGGCGATGCCAAGGGCCAAGCGCTGGCGGACTATCAGGTGTCTAGTTGGACCAATGGGAAAAATTTCCTCTATGATTGGGTGAGCCGTGGCAGCAACCAAGCCTACAGCGTCTTCCTCAGTGAACCCGCGAATGCTGCGCGCATGGCTCCTGGCGGCGGTTACTACAACGTCAGCACCAAGGCCCTAACGACGAACGTGGCGGTCTTGACCATTGGAAATCACGGCTTCGTCATTGGCAATACCATCAAGGTAAATATTGGGGATGCCGTCTTCGATGGCACGCAGATCGTCACCGCGGTGGCCACCACCACCGTTTCCTTTGCCAAGACCAATGCCAACGTCACCTCCGTGGCGGCCACGGGCACCGTCTGGGCGACGGCGGCCAGCAGTGGATTCACTAGCATCACGAATAAAGGCCTGACTTCCAACGTGGCCACCTTGACCCTGCCGAACCACACGTTCGTGACCGGACAAACGGTGCTCATTTCCACAGGCGATGCCGTCTTTGATGGCCTGCGCGTGCTCACGAGTGTGGTGCCAAATCAAATTTCCTTCGCCAAAACCAATGTCGATGTGGCCGCCACCGCCGTCATCGGCTATGCTTGGCCGCAGGTAGCGTTAGGCCGCAGCGGGGAAATCATCCGCCAACTCAAAGGCTATAAAGACAAGCAAAACGGTCTGGGAGTAACCTTGGATGCGAATGTGCCCACCAGCGCTAACGATGCTGCACTGCTCTCCTTGCCGCTCTATCCGCTGGTAGATGCGCCCGCGTTTGATCTGGCCGCAGGCATCTATGGTCTCAATACGCCGTTGACCATTTCCAATCCTAACGTGGCCTCCAGCGCCCCGCTGGGCACGATTTACTACACCATCGACGGCACCGATCCGCGCAGCGTCAGCACCGCGTTACCCGTGGGGATTAACGGCGGGAATGTGGGTTCGACGGTCATTAGCCTAACGCAGACTGGCCCCGTCAAAGCCCGCATCTATAACAGCGCCAACCTCACCTGGAGCGGCCTCACGGAAGTCAGCTACATCATCGGCGTGCCCGCCACCCATGCCAATCTGATCATCACGGAAGTCAACTACAACCCCGGCCCTAGCATCGGCCCTAGCGGCGTGCCGAACCCCGGCACCGCGCTGGATCCGCAACTGTATGAGTTCATTGAACTCCTCAACATTTCTTCTACGAACACGCTGCAACTCACGGGCGTAAACTTCAGCCTAGGCATCACCTATGCCTTCCCCGCTGGGGTCACGCTGGCACCACAGGCGCGACTCGTCATCGTGCGGGACATCCCCTCATTTAAATCTCGCTATCCAAACGTGCCGGACACCCAAATCTACGGACCCTACACGGGCGCGCTGAATAATGGCGGAGAACGGGTGACGTTGCTGGATGCCGTGAGCGCCAACATCCAGTCCATCCACTACAACAAATCCAGCGAGATCTGGCCCCGCGATCCCATGGGCAATGGCCCCACGCTCATCATGTTGAATCCCGATGCTCCGCTGGCCAGCGCGCTGGACGCAGCCCCCGCCAGCTTCACCTCGCACCTTGCTAACCTCGGTAATCCCGGCGGCCCAGACTTTGGGTACACCGCCTACCGTCTCGCCTACGCAGCCTCCACTAACGGCCTAGGCGATGCCGATCAAGACGGCATTTCAGACCTCATCGAATACGTGCTGGGCACCCTGCCTGGCACCCCAGATGCGGCCAGCAAGCTCCCCACCGCCGCGTTAGCCAACATCGTCATCGGTGGAAACCCCGCAGAACTCTATCAAACCATCAGCTACACCCGCGCCCCTAACACCGCCGATGTAACCGTAGCCGCCCAAACCTCCCACGACCTCGGTGGCGCCGACCCCTGGACCAGCAATGCCGTCCTTGTCAGCACCACCATCAATGGGGATGGCAGCACCACCTACGTGTTCCGCGCTCCTCAACCGTATGCGGCAGAAAACCGCGTGTATCTGCGACTTCTCGTGACGCTGCCTGCGCTTTAAAGGTAGGATGAGCTAAGAAGTCGGGGTGGTCCGAGGGTCAGAGCTGGTATCCCGAGCATTTTAGGCGGCAATCTGTCGCGCCATACGGCGCATCTGGCGCAAGGTGGTGGGCCAGGATTGCCCTCGCTATCAGCGCCTTCATCGTAGAATCAAAGATTTTCCACGTGCCCGGTTCTTGCTGATAGAGCAGTGAAACCAGATTCCCGCAAATTTATGATTCCAGAAAAATTTACCACCAAACTCCAAAGCGCCCTAGCTGCTGCGCAGACGCTAGCCGTAACCGCCGGCCATCCGGAAATTAAGCCCTCTCATTTACTTCTCGCGTTGTTAGAGCAAGAGGGTGGGCTAGCCGCCCCACTGCTCCAGTCTGTGGCTCCTCAGACGGACTTGCGCGGGCTGCTCACGGCGCATTTAGCACGGCAGCCGCAAGTTACGGGCACAGCGGGTGGGCAAGTGGCCGCAGGGGATCTGCGGGAGTTACTGGCCAAGGCCGATGCGGAGCGCAAGGCGCTGCAAGATGATTATGTGAGTGTGGAGCATGTGCTGTTGGCCTTGCCCAAAACGCGCACGGATCTAGACGCGCTGTTGAAGCCGCTAGGGTTCACCCACGCAGCCTTGCTGGCGGCACTGACCTCCGTGCGCGGAGCCCAGCGCGTGGCGGATCCTGATCCCGAGGGGAAATACCAGACGTTAGAAAAATACGGCACGGATCTGACGGCTAGAGCTAAGGCGGGCAAGATCGATCCGGTGATTGGCCGTGACGATGAGATCCGCCGCGTGATGCAGGTGCTCAGCCGCCGCAGTAAAAATAACCCGGTGCTGATAGGAGAGCCGGGGGTGGGCAAGACCGCTATCGCTGAAGGCTTGGCCCGGCGGATCGTGGCGGGGGACGTGCCAGAGTCACTGATGGGCAAGCGGCTCATTTCGCTGGACCTTGGAGGCATGTTAGCGGGAGCGAAGTATCGAGGTGAATTCGAGGAGCGGCTGAAGGCGTTTTTAAAAGAAGTCACCAGCAGCGAGGGACAGATTATCTTGTTCATCGACGAGCTGCATACCATCGTGGGAGCCGGGGCCAGCGCAGGGGCAGTGGATGCCGCGAACTTGCTGAAACCACAGTTGGCACGTGGTGAGCTGCGCTGCATTGGCGCGACGACGTTGACAGAATATCGGAAATACATTGAGAAAGACGCGGCGCTAGAACGTCGTTTTCAACCCGTGTTAGTGAACGAGCCCAGCGTGGCGGACACCATCGCCATTCTGCGGGGATTGAAAGAACGCTATGAGGTGCATCACGGCGTGCGCATCAAGGATAGCGCGCTGTTAGCGGCGGCGGCGCTTTCCCAGCGCTACCTTACGGATCGTTTCCTGCCGGACAAGGCGGTGGATCTGATGGACGAGGCTGCGAGCCGTTTGAAGATCGAGATCGAATCCCTGCCCACGGAGATCGATGTGCTAGAGCGTGAGCTGATGCAGCAAGAAATGGAGCGCCTGGCCCTGGTCAAAGAAACCGATGACGCTAGTGCAGAGCGCACCGCCGCCCTGGAACGCAGCATTGCCGAACTCAAAGAGCAGACGAGCAGCCTGAAGGCCCAGTGGCAGCAAGAGAAATCCGCTGTGTTAGCGACCCGCACGTTGAAAGCGGAGCTAGAGCAACTCCGCACCGAGTTAGCCCAAGCCCAACGTGAGGGCAACTACGCCCGCGCAGGCGAGATCCAATACGGCCTGCTGCCGCAGTTAGAAAAGCAGGTGGCAGAGCATTCTATCCGGGACAGCGGTGAGGGCAGACCTGCCACTTTGTTGCGGGAGGAGGTGACGGAGGAGGACATTGCCAAGGTGGTGGCGGCCTGGACGGGCATTCCCGTGAGCCGACTGCAAGAAGGCGAGCGTGCCAAACTGGTAAACATGGAAGCGCGCTTGGCTCAACGCGTCGTGGGGCAGACGGAAGCGATCCAGGCGGTAGCCAATGCCGTGCGACGCGCCCGCGCTGGCTTGCAAGACGAGCGCAGGCCGATCGGCAGCTTCCTTTTCCTGGGGCCCACGGGCGTGGGCAAAACGGAACTTTCCAAAGCCCTAGCCGAGTTTCTCTTTGATGACGAAGCCGCCCTCACACGAATAGACATGTCCGAATACATGGAGAAACACAGCGTCAGTCGCTTGCTAGGCGCGCCTCCCGGCTATGTCGGTTACGATGAAGGGGGCCAACTCACGGAAGCCGTGCGGCGGAAGCCTTACAGCGTGGTGCTCTTTGATGAAGTGGAGAAAGCCCACCCGGATGTGTTCAATACCCTGCTCCAAGTCCTCGATGATGGTCGTATCACCGATGGCCAAGGGCGCACCGTGGATTTCACGAACACGGTCATCATCATGACCAGCAATCTAGGCTCCGCAGCCATTCAAAACGAGAGCAATCCCGAGCAGCGGGAAGCCTTGGTCCGCGACTCGCTTAAGGAGTTCTTCCGTCCAGAATTTCTCAACCGCATTGATGAGATCGTGATCTTTGGTAGGCTCAGCATGACGGAGTTAGACGGCATTGTGGAGATCCAATTGCAACGCGTTAGAGATCGACTAGCCAAGCAGAATTTGCAGATCAATCTCAGCCCTGAGGTCGTGCATTATTTAGCGGAGATAGGCTATGATCCCGTCTATGGTGCCCGTCCTTTACAACGGGCCATTCAACAACACTTGCTGAATCCGTTGAGCTTGCGCGTGCTAGAAGGTCAGTTTCCTGCGGGCAGTCAGATCACGGCTAATCTGGAGGCAGGGAAGATCCATTTCACGGCTGCATCACCCTAGCCGGGTGGTCCGTTTTAGCGCTGCCGAACCCAGCTACGGCCGGGTCATGCGCTCGGGCACCACGAACTGGGCGAATTCCTCTTCCGTGAGATAACCGAGCGAGAGCGCGGCGGCTTTGAGTGTGCTGCCTTCCTTATTCGCCTTTTTGGCGATCGCGGCGGCTTTGTCATAGCCGATGTGTTCGTTCAGCGCAGTGACGAGCATGAGGCATTGCTCTACGTAGCTGTCGATGACGGGGCGGTTTGCCTTGAGTCCGGCTAGGCAATGCTTGCTGAAGCTGTGCATGGTGTCCGTAAGCAGGTCCACGGAGTTCAGCAGATTGAGAATCATCACGGGATTGAAGACGTTAAGCTCGAAGTTTCCCTGACTGCCTGCAAAGCCGATGGTGGCGTCATTCCCCATCACTTGCACGGCCACCATGGTCATGGCTTCGCACTGGGTGGGATTCACTTTACCGGGCATGATGCTAGAGCCGGGCTCATTTTCCGGCAGCAGGAGTTCGCCCAAGCCGCAGCGCGGTCCGGAGCCTAACCAGCGGATGTCGTTGGCAATTTTCATCAAGCTGCCCGCCAGCGTTTTCAGCGCGCCACTGGCCATCACCAGTTCATCGTGGGCAGAGAGGGCGGCAAATAAATTGGGGTGAGAGGTAAAGGGCAGTCCCGTGAGTTCGGCTATCTGCGCAGCCGCACGCTGGGCGAACTCTGGATGGGAGTTAATCCCCGTGCCCACGGCCGTGCCGCCGATGGCCAAATCCATGACGTGCGGCAGGATGCCTTCCAGGCGTTGGAGGTTCCGTTCCATGAGCGCCACATAGCCGCTGAACTCTTGCCCGAGCGTGATGGGGGTGGCGTCTTGCAGGTGCGTGCGGCCAATTTTGACAATGCTGGCGAACTCCGTTTGCTTAGCGGCTAGCGCGTCCCGGAAGACCCGGCATGCGGGGATTAGCCGATGCGTGATTTCCTCTGCCGCAGCAATGTGCATGGCGGTGGGAAAGGTGTCGTTAGATGACTGGGACATGTTCACGTCGTCGTTAGGATGCACGGGAGATTTGCTTCCTAACACGCCGCCGCTGATCTCGATGGCGCGGTTGGCGATGACTTCATTGCTGTTCATATTGCTCTGGGTGCCGCTGCCCGTCTGCCAGATGTGCACGGGGAAATGGGCGTCCAGCGCGCCAGAGATTACTTCATCTGCCGCTGCGGAAATGAGGCGCAGTTTGTCTGGCGTCATCTTAGCGGGCTTCACCACGGCGTTCACCATCGCGCAGGCTTTCTTTAAAAGGCCCATGGCGCGGATCACGGGACGCGGCATCACCTCCTGACCGATGTTAAAAAAATGAATGCTGCGGGCGGTCTGCGCGCCCCAATAGACGGACTGCGGGACTTGTTTTTCCCCCATGGTATCGGATTCCGTGCGGGTGGGGCCAGTGTGATGATAGGTGCTAGGCATGAGGATAGGGGAATGAGTTAAATGGGAAAGTAGGAGCGGGAAACGCGCCGCATGAAGGAAAGAAATCCTGCTGGTGGCAACCCCGAAATCAGGGCGCAGCCCACCTCCCTAGGCCACGCCCATGGACTTCAAAAATGGGATTAACTCGTCCACCCCAAAGTCTGCTAACACCGCGCCATCCCAGTCCATCGTCGGAGCCTTCGATTGGCCAGAGAGTCGCACCATGGCGGCCATGGCATCGGGATTCCCGGACACGATGACCTTCTCATACGGCAACTGGTGAGCGGTGAAATAAGCCAACACTTCTTCGCACCACGGGCAGCCGTTTTTAACATAGAGGAGGGGAGTGATGTCGGTGGTCATAGCGAAGGTAGGGGAGTTAGTGATTGGTGAGAAATTCTGGCCCACTGACCAGCGCCCAGAGAAGCTGTGCGGAAGCGGATTCGGCTTGGTCAGGGTGGGCGTCTAGGCAATGCAGGGCATGGCTCAGCTCGGTGGCATCTGGCTCGCGGAGCAAAGCGCGGCGGAAGATGGCGCGCACTTTTTCCTCCGTGTTCGGCAGCGCCATAAACGGAGCGGTGGAGACCCCGGGGGTAAAGAGACTAGTGAAGGGAGCGCTATTTCCCAGGAACATCGCTTGTTGAATGGTGGCGCGCGTCACGCGGGGGAGCACGTCTGGGAAGGTCTCGCACATCACCTTCCGCAGCGGGGCCTCATCTGCGCTCTGGCCAGCCACTAGCCGGGCAGAGCGGGCCATGGCCTCGGCGGTCAGGGGGCGTTCTGCCGCTGCCGCAAAGGCCTCCGCAGGTGGTGCCGATGCTGGCCCGGCCCACGCGGCTAGCTGATAGGCCCGGCTGAGCACGATGGTGCGGATGACCCGCCGCACATCATAGCCATGGCTACGGAAATCCTCTGCTAGCCAATCCAAGAGCGCAGGGTGGCTGGGCGGATTCTTCGAGTTCATCTCATCCACTGGATGCACGATGCCCCGGCCCATGAGGAGCGCCCAGGTATGATTCACAAAGGAGCGCGCCAGCAGCGGATTCCCCACCGTGGCGGCTTTGGCTAGCTCTGCCCGACGGGAGAATTTGGGCACCCTCACTTTGGCTTGAGCGTCTTGATAGTGGTCGTCCGCGTCATTTTCTTTAGCGGTCGGATCTGGCCGCGTTTCTGCAATGGTGGTGCCTGTCAACATCATCAACACCGCGGGCTGACTTTCCTTTTTCAAGTTCGTGAAATTGATAAATCCGCCCACCGCCGACTCGGCCACTGCGGGCGTGCCGCCCTCCGTATTCTTGCTCCGATTAAACGCCGCCACCAGCCCCCAGTAATGCCCCTGCTTAATCTCCCGCGCCAACGGATGATCGTGACACTGCGCACAGTCGATCCGCGTGCCATAGATGACCGGGGCCACGGCTTCCGCGATCTGTTGGTGCTCATTTTTCTTTTCATAGAGGAACCACTGCGCGCCCTTGTCCACCTTCTGCTCCGGCCTGGCCTCGATCATGGCGGCTACGACTTCATTCCACGGACGGCCCGTTTTAAATGCGGTTTCCAAAAAGTCGAACCAGCCATTGTCCCTCCGCCGATCTTCGCGCCTGCCGCTGTAGCGGCCTAACAGCAGCGCATCCCACACCTCCCGGAAATTCCGGGCTGCCTCGTCGCTGGCTAAGAAGCGCTCCACCAGCGCCTGACGTTTATCCAGCGCGGCATCGTAGAGAAAGCGTGCGGCCTCGTCCGCAGTGGGAATGCGCCCTAGCAAGTCCAAACTGAGCCGCCGGAGAAACGTGCGATCATCCGCCAGCGGAGCAGGGGTAAGTCCCGCGTGTTGCCAGTCGGCGGCCAGAATTCCATCAATCCCCTGCGGCCCCGGACCAGCCACGGGCGCGGCTTCGGAGGCTTTCCCCAAGGCCTGCACCCATGCGGTTAGGGCTGCGATGTCGCCCTCAGCTAGTTGCTTCTTCGGCGGCATGTGCGGGTCCGCGCCCGCCGTTAGGGCCTTGATGAACGTGCTCTGCTCTGGCTGCCCCGGCACGATCACGGGGCCATCATCATTACCCTTCAGCGCAGCCTCCGGTGTATCCAGGAGCAATCCGCCTTTAGCCTCCAGCGGGCCGTGGCATTTCACACAATTCTGATCCAGCAACGGTTGCACGCGGCCACGCCACAGTGCTCCCGCGTCCTCTGCCCTCACGAGAGGCAGAGCACACACCCCGAACAACAGAATCAGAAAACGCATCCTCCATGCTCCCCACACGCGTGGCCGCAGCAATGCCTTTCCCCTACGAGTCGGCGGGCATGGCGCGCTGACTTTAGTCCGCCTCCATCCGCCACGATCACGCTGCCCCGAGGCTTGGCACTGGCGAACTAAGGTCCGCGTTCCGTGGGCGCATCTACTCTCGATTGTGCTCCAGAATCTGGAACAGGTTATGCGCGTGGTCCGTCCAGAGCGGGATGTCTGGGATGGCGTGGGCGTAGCTCGGCGGCACGGGCGGATGCGCGGTGATGAACGCGGCGTCTTTGCTAAGCAACAAATAGTCCGGCTGATAGTGGCCGGGCTGGTCTTTGGGATCAATGCACAGACGACTGGTCAGGAAGCCGAATTCCTTGGCCAGCCGCTCCACCACGGGCGCGAGGTTCAGGTAGTGATTCGTGATATGCACGGCAATCACGCCGTTCGGTTTCAAGTGCCGTTGGTAAATGCTGAACGCTTCTTTCGTCAGTAAATGCGCGGGCACGGAGTCGCCACTGAAGGCATCCAGAAGCAGGGCATCGAAGTGTTGGTCAGGCTCGTGATCCAGCGCCAGCCGGGCATCGCCTAACGCCAGTTCATATTTCGCTCCGCGCGCCTGCATGTCCGTGATAAAGCTGAACTGCTTCAGCGCGATGTCCACCACGTCAGGATTGATCTCATAGAAACGATACGTCTGCCCCTGCTCCCCATAAGCCGCCACCGTGGCTGTGCCCATGCCGATCACGCCGACCTTGGCATCCGCTTGATTTTTCAAACCTAATAGTAGTTGGCCGACGGCAGATTCCTTGCCGTAGTAAGTCAGTGGCTCACGTTTCAGCGCATCCGAAAGGAACTGCCGACCGTGCTCGGTGCCACTGCAATAGAGTGAACGGAATTTCTCCACCTTGCCGCCTGTGTCCTCGGCATCGGTCTCACGTTCACGCACGGATAGCGTGCCGTAGAAATTCCGCGTGCGCAGGATGGCTTTGCTGAAGGAGAACTCCCAGTCTTGGATGAAATAAAGACCAATGACCGCCGCCGCCCCCAGCCCCAGGCCGATCAGGGAGCGCTGCGGCTGCGGCTGATTTTTACCTAATCCTAGATAAGCGACCCAGCTCACTAGCACGAAACCCACGAGCAATGACAACGACCACTCCAGAAACGTCGTGAACACTACGGGCGCGACTAAGCTAACGATCAACCCACCGATGGCTCCACCTGCGGACATCAACAAATAATATTCCGTGAGGTGGGAGGTGCCGGGCTTCAAGCGCGCTAGCTCCCCGTGGCAGACCATGCAGATGAGGAACATGGCTCCGAAGTTCAGCAAAATGTCCAGCACGATACTGGTGCTGCCGTCCCACGATACGAGGAAGATCACCACCATCGCTGGCAGCGCCCAAGCCGCGCGCAGATACCAACGCGGATGATCGAAGCAGATGATGAACGTCAGCAAATACAGCGCCAGGGGGATGACCCAGAGGAACGGAATCACCGCCACGTCTTGGCAGACGTGATTCGTGGTGGCCAGAGACATTACGCTAGCAAACGCTGGCAGCAGCACCCAGAGCAGCCGACGCCAGAGCGTGGGGCCGGGCAACTTCGCGTCCGCCACTTCCTCCGCGTGATGTTTTTCCTCTGCTTCATTGGTGCCGCGTTTCCATTCACCAATGGCGCAGGCAGCCATGAAAACCGCAAAGATGCCGAAGCCGATGGACCAAGATTTCGCCTGCACGACGACATCCCAGCGTGGCTCAAAGAAGAACGGATAGCTCAAAAGCGCAGTGAGGGAGCCAATGTTTGACAACGAGTATAACCGAAATGGAGAGCGGTTAGGATAGACCCGCCCATACCACACCTGCACCAGCGGGCTGGTGGCGGAGAGCACGAAATACGGCAAGCCCACGGTGAGCAACAGCAGCAGGAAAATCTGCCAAGTGGGACTGTCTGATCCCACCGCGGGCTTCATGGATTCCGGCGGAATGATCGGCAATACGACACACGCCAGCGCCAGCAATCCCACGTGGAACCAAGCCTGCACGCCGGGCTTACGCTGGGAAAGAATGTGCGCGTAAGCATAGCCGCCAAACAAAATTTGCTGGAAGAACAACATGCACGTCGTCCACACGCCGGGGCTACCGCCGAACCACGGGAGGATGAATTTGGCAATCATCGGTTGCACTTGAAACAGCAAAAACGCTCCCAACAAACTGACCAAACAGAAAATGTAATTCATAGATAAATGCTAATAATAACGCTCCAAGCGCTGACGGCTCTTGGCGTCCAAAATATTCACGTCGGGCACGAGATAGCGCGTGTTTTTACTATCAATGACCACGATCCGGTCCGGCCCTAGCCGTTGAATGCTCTCATCACTATCCGTCTGGAAAACGGAGTCGCCACGGTCCGTCGTGACAGACCAAGTATGGCCATTAGCTGCCCGCGTGACGCTCTGGATGGAGCGGATCACGGGCACGAAATCCCGCCCAGCTAGGGCGGTCAGTAAGGTACTGCGCACGGCTTCGGGTAAGGATTCCAGCGCTTCCACGCACACCAGTTCATGCCCGTCAGCATCCACCACCGCTATCCACGCCTGGGGGTCCGTCAGTGGAAAGAGCCGCACGGGCTTGGCCTTAGCCACGCGTGTGCCATCTGCACGGATGAAGGTGAGCTGGCCATGGGCTTCGAGTTCGAGGGTAAAAGTCGGTGTGTTCATCGGTTGGTTACCTCCATCATGGCTTCGTGGAGGCGGGAGTAGGAACCTTTGGCGGCCAGCAGGGACTCGTGTGTGCCGATCTCCACGATCTTGCCATTCTCCATCACCACCAACCGATTCGCCCGCCGCAGCGTGCCTAACCGGTGGGCAATGGCGATGGTCGTGCGGCCTGTAATTAGGTTATCCAGCGCGGCTTGGATCTCCCGCTCCGTTTCCGTATCCACCGCCGAGGTGGCTTCATCGAGGATCAGAATGGCGGGATTAATCAGTAGCGCCCGCGCAATGCTGATGCGCTGCCGCTCGCCACCAGAGAGCTGCGAGCCACGCTCGCCCACCATGGAATCATAGCCATCCGTGAGTTTCATAATGAACTCGTGCGCGCGTGCAGCCCTGGCGGCTTCTATAATCTCCGCCCGCGTGGCGTCCTTTTTACCATAGGAAATGTTTTCCAAAATGGTGCCGAAGAACAGATAGGGCTCCTGCAAGACGAGGCCCAGATTCTTCCGATAATCCTCCACATTCAGATCCTTTAAATTTTGCCCATCCACAAAGATGGCTCCCTCTGAGACTTCAAAGAACCGACACACCAGATTCACTAACGTCGTCTTCCCTGCCCCGCTGCTGCCCACCAGACCGATCATTTCCCCAGGGGCTATTTTCAGGCTAACACCACGCATGATCTGCCGGGAGCCATAGCGGAATTTCACATCACGGAGTTCGATCTCGCCCTGCAATCGGCCACAGGGCTTGGTGTGCTCCGTCACTGGCATATCTGGTTTCACGTCCAGCACATCGAAGACTCGGTGAGCACTAGCCGCAGCACGTTGCACAGCGGCTAGCATCCGGCTCATGGAATCCAGGCGACCGTAGAAGCTTTTAATTAGCAAAATAGACGCAATCAGATCCCCGGCATGAATCTTCTGCTTAGCCACACTCCAGGCCCCGAAGGCATACACCACGAGCAAGCCCGCATCGGTCAGCAGCGTAATCATGGGTGAAAAGAAGGACCACGTTTTGTTCACCCTATCATTGCAATCCAGCACGTGTTGATCCGCTGAGCGGAAACGCTCAATCTCCCGCTGCTCCTGCGCAAATGCCTTTACCACGCGCACGCCAGGAATCGTATCCGTCAGCACACTGCTCATCTCACTCCAGGCCCGCGAGCCTGCGGCAAAGCCACCACGCAGCTTTTCCCGCACCCGCTGCACCAGATACACCACCACTGGCAGCGGGGCCAATGCGGCTAGGGCCACCGTGGGATCCATGTTCAATAAGAAAAGCGTGGTGAAGAGCAGCGTAAAAATATCGTCCGCAAACCCCACAAAATTGACCGAGATAAAGAAGCAGATCTCATCCGTGTCCGAGCTGATGCGGCGGATCAGATCCCCAGTGCGTTTCTTGTTAAAGTAGGTGAGGGAGAGGCTCTGCAAATGGGTGTAGGTCTCCCGCCGCAGGCGGCTGGCCACGCGCTCGCTAACGCGCGCTAGGATGTAGGTCTTTGCCCAGCTCAGCGCCCAGGCCAGGATAGCTAATCCGGCTAGCGCTAGCACGTAGAGAAGCAGCAGGTGTTCCAGTTCCTCCACCTTGCTAGCGGTAATCGTTTTTTCTCCTAACGGCACCAGCACATTGTCAGAGATCGGAGAGATGAGATAAGTCCACAGGGAAATGACGCCAGAGCAGGCCATCGTTAGCACCAAGGCCATCATCATGGAGACGCGCCATGGCTGGAGGAAGCGCCACAGCCGCAGCATGGCCTTGCGAGGCGGGCCGGCGGCCTCCTCTTCAGCAAGCTCTGGCTCGTCTTCTGCGACTTCCGTGGGGGCTACGGCTAACGCTTGTTTCCGTTGTTCTTTGAATTTGGCTACCAGGGCATCCGCCTCGCGCACGCGGCCACCAGTCACGCGCCAGTGGCAGCCCGGCGTGCCCGCCTGTAGCAAATGCAGCGCCGCGGTGGCTCCAAATTCTTCTAGCGTCAGATCATCCACTTCTGCTAGCGGCCATTCCTGCACCTTGATCCCCCGCGTGTTTTCCAGGTGCAGCAGCCGTTGATTCGTCAGCACGATCAAGCCCTGGAGGAAATGCAGGCTCGCATTCAAGTCCGTCTGGAAACGCGCCACAATGCGCTCTCCTGCGACGATCAGAGTATCGGCGTGAGCTTGCAGCGTTTCAAAGGGGTCAATAGAGGAAGGGCGGATCAAAAGGAAGCAGTGGGATGGTGATCCCTTTAGAACCGATGAACTCCCTCCCGCCAAGAGGAATTTTGTGGGGAGGCAAAAATATCGTTATAAGGTCGTCTCAAGGCGAGGAGAAATTTAGCTGCTGACGGAGTGCAGTTACGACGGTGGCACTGAGTCGAAAAAAACGTTAGGAAAGCAAGTGCCATGCGATGGTGTTGGAGAGAATTTGGGCGGGGCTTACGGCGTTTCATGTTCTTCTAACCTAGCCGTTAAAAATGACAGGGAATTTTTTATAATTTACTGGACGACGGAGGCGGAGTCTTGCTATTGCATTCATAAATCAGTCCCAAGTCAGGGCCGAAAGATCACCGCCGCCAAGGGCGGGTTTCTTAACAACCCGAGGAATCGGGGGCCGCCAACTTAGTGGGCGCGGCCGCCGTTTCCAGGTTTCGTTGGACGTGTTGTCCAGCGGAGAAATCCTGCTCTTGGCGGCGGTAATTTTTTTTGGTGGTGACCCAGAGCCGTGTCCGCGCTCCGCCAGTGCGACGGATGCGGCCTGAGCAACCCGCAAGGCACGGTGGATCAAAGGCTAACGCCCTGAGGGCATCTCTAGCAATCCAGCTTCGTCCAGCGGGCATTCGCCTTACTGCTGGCGACGACGGCTTCGATGAAGGCCATGCCGCGGATGCCGTCGGAGATTCTGGGATAGTCGAGCGCGGCGGCAGGAGGCGTTTCCCCAGCCAGTAAGGCTTGGAGATGCAGGGCGAAGGCTTTGTAAATGTTGGCGAACGCTTCCAGGTAGCCTTCTGGGTGGCTCGGCGGCGTGCGGCCTGCGCCTTGGGCGGCAGGACAGAGATAGCCGTTAGCGGTGCGGAAGACTTGCATCGGTTGATTTAGCCATTTTACGAACATCGTGTTCGGCTCCTTCTGATGCCATTCCAGGCCGCCCTTTTCCCCATAGACGCGGATGTTCAGCCCGTTCTCCTCACCCACGGAGATCTGTGAGCAATGGAGCACGCCCTTGGCTCCGTTGTTGAAACGCAGCAAGACATTGGCATCGTCGTCTAATTGACGACCTTCCACGAAGCTCGTGATGTCTGCCGCCAGCTCGGAAATGTGCAGGCCAGTGATGTATTCTGCTAAATTTTCCGCATGGGTGCCGATGTCGCCCACGCAGCCACCCGCGCCTGATTGCGCAGGGTCCGTGCGCCAGCCCGCTTGCTTCTGGCCGCTCTCTTCTAAGCGCGTGGCCAGCCAACCTTGGGGATACTCCACGACCACTTTACGGATCTTGCCTAACTGACCGATGGCCACCATTTCCCGGGCCTGTTTCACCAGCGGATAGCCTGTGTAGTTATGCGTTAGTCCATAGATCAGTCCGCTCTTTTTCACGATTTCCGCCAGTTCCTTGGATTGCGCTAGATCAAAGCACGCGGGCTTGTCGCTGAGCACATGGAAACCATTTTCCAGCGCCATCTTGGCGGGTGGAAAATGCATGTGATTCGGGGTCACAATGCTGATGAAATCCATCCGCTGATCCGCAGGCAGCGCCTTCTCCTTGAGGATCATTTCCTCAAATGTTCCGTAACAACGCTCCGCCGGCAGAAAAAGGTCTGCACCAGAGGCCCGTGAGCGCTCTGGGTCAGAGGAAAAGGCTCCACACACCAGTTCGATCTGCTGATCCATAGCCGCTGCGATCCGATGCACCGCACCAATAAAGGCTCCACGGCCACCGCCGACCATGCCATAGCGAATTTTACGACTCATAATTTTAGAAAATGTTAGTTGAGAAAGTTAAGTTAGAAGAAAGGGAACCTCGTTGCCGAGGAGGGCGGATCTATAGAAGCGCCCAGCGCGTTTGTCGAAAAAAATCTCTGTGGTTCGCGCGTTCGAGCCCGATGCCCGCGTTGCAAATGCGCGAGCCCTCGCCCATACTCCCCCCATGCATCTGCCCCGCCCTCTTATTGAAATGTCTGCGCTCCTGGCCCTCACCGGGCTAGGCACGGCGGGCACGTATCTCTGGCATCCGCAACGCCCCGCGCTTTACCTAACGTATGAGACGACGAACGAAGGAGAAATCTCTGTGGACGAAGCACGGGCCGCTGCCACCGATCCCGGTGTGATCTGGATCGATGCCCGCACGCGTCGTTCCTTCCTGGCTGGCCATGTGTTAGGAGCCCTCCTCCTCAGCCGCCAGGAGCCGGACTATGATGACTTGATGCTAGCCGTGACGGAGGCCATCCAGACTGCACAGACGAAACTGGTGATCGTGTATTGCGATGGGAAAAAATGTGAGGCCAGCCGGGAGGCTGCCGACATGATTCGCGGTTTCCACCCCGATGCGGATCTGGTCAAAGTGCTGCATGGAGGCTGGCCCGCCTGGGCGCAGCAGTGAGGCTAACTTGACCGACTAACGGTGGCAGGAAGCACAGTTCGTCGGAGGATCAATCTTCCAGTTCTTCTTGATGATGGCTCCGATGGTTTCTTGCACTTGGCCATGGTCCTCTGCCTTGTAGGTGAGGTTGGTGATCTGGTTCATGGGCCGCAGCACGCCTTCGGGATTGCGGTGGCAGTCTAAGCACCAGCTCATACTCTGGCTTTCGTGATGGAAGACCACGGGCATCTCCGCAATGTTGCCGTGGCAGTTCACACAACTCACACCGCTGCTGACGTGGACGCTGTGGTTAAAGTAAGCATAGTCTGGCGTCTTGTGGATTTTCACCCACTCCATGGGCTTGCCCGTTTCCACGCTTTCCTTGATGGGCGCTAGGTTAGGAGAATTCGTCTTGATGTGTTGGTGGCAGTTCCAACAGGTGGCGCTGGTGGGCACATTGGCATGACCGCTCTGCTCCACGAAGCTATGGCAATACCGGCAGTCCATCCCTAACTGACCCGCATGGATCTTATGGGAAAAGGGCACGGGTTGATTCGGCTGATAGCCCACCCGCGTGTAGGCTTGGGTGAAATAGTAAGTCACAGCCGCTGTGACGCCTCCACCAATGGTGAGAAAGACGACCAGGAGCTTCAGCGGAAGGGAATTTGTCCAGCGGGGAAAGAGATTAGCCATAGCGTAAGCCAGCCTCATAGGCGCTTGTGAAAAATTTCACAAGCAGGAAATTTGAAAAAGTTCTGCGCTAGCCGTTGCTGGTGCATAGCTCAAGGCAACCCCGGTTTCTGGATGATCCACACCGAAGGACCATGATTCATGATCGGCACTCCAGTAGCATGGGAAAGCTCGGTTACGGCGGCACGGACACCCTGTGTATTCCAGTCATGCCCGGATAAATAACCACCCACGCGGATCTTCGGCCACCATGCTTTAATGTCTTTGCTCACTGCATCCAGATCGTGTGCCCCATCCACATAGCAGGCGAAGACGCTACCATCTTGAAAACAGCCCGCAGCCGTATGAATGGCTATTTGGAGGAGATTCACATGATCCAAAACTCCGTGATTCAACAAAT
>JAYVOP010000064.1:0-8794 GCA_043757865.1 Verrucomicrobiales bacterium
ATACAGCAGCACGCAGAGCAGAAACGTGTAGTAAAGAGCCCCAAAGAGTCCGAGATCTACCCATAGGCTAACGAATTGATTATGCGGCACATATTTAAAAGTTCCCGCGCCAGTGCCCAGGCCGACGATGGGGGAAGTGAGCGCGCCATCAATGCCATCGCTGAGGTCTTTCATGCGTTCGGAGGACTCCATTTTCTTGGTATCCCCTCCAAAGATGGCGTTCATGCGGTCTTGGACGTTGGCGTCTTTACGGAAGGCCGGAGAAAGGGTCATCACCGTGACCGCCCCTGCGCCTAGCACGAAGAAGGTGGCGAGAAAGACGACGATCTTGGCCGCATGGGCTTTGAAATTCAGCCCCAGAAAGGAAATGGTGATGAGCGCAAAAACGAGGAATCCGCTGCGGCTGAAGGTGGGAAATACGCCGATGAAGGCAATGCAGATCATCACCGCATTGAGCCAAAAATGTTTACTGAGCGTGAGGAGGAGCGCCAACATGCAGACAATGGCGATGGCGGAATCATTGGCATCAGGAATAAAGCCCGCAGCCCGTCCGTCCACAGAACTGTTCTGAAAGACACCCGCCATTTCCGCTAAATTAGCCCCCGTGCTGACGATGATGCTGACGATGGCGGTGATGATGAGCGGTTGTTTTCCGGCCTTTAAACTAGCGCCACAAGCGGTGGTAGCGAAGATGGAAAAGCCGACGGTCATGCCGGTGCGAATGAGGTAGCTAGCCAAGTTATTCGGCCCACCGAAGCGTTGCAGACCGACGTCGAGCACGCGCACGAGCAAGAGCACTAGCAGGGCGAGGTAGAACTTGGAAAAGGCGGGCTGCTGCGGAATGGTGAGCATTAAATGCAACGCGCCAAAGAAGCCTAACCACAGCACGGGAGGGAACGGCAACAGGTGCATTTTATGATCTGACCAAAAGAGGAAACCGGTGAACTGGGGCACGAAAAGCATCACGTGGACGAAGGCCACCAGCCACAACATGCCCCCACGCCACGGCTGTGGCCCGGGAGGGCTAGCGGCTAGCTGGTGAGGATGGATGATGGCAAACATAACGTAGCGTATGGTAATAGTTAACGGGCTCCGCGCATGATGGCTCCAATGGTGCGGATGCAGACGTGGAGATCGAATTGCAGGGAGGCTTCTTTCACATAAAAGAGGTCGTAGCGGAGCTTTTCGTAAGCGTCACTAGCACTCGCACCGTAGTCCACATTGATCTGTGCCCAGCCCGTGAGACCGGGTTTCACGAGGTGGCGTTGGCGGTAGTAGGGGATAATTTCCGCTAGGGATTCCACGAACTCGGGGCGCTCTGGACGCGGGCCGATAAAGGACATCTCGCCTTTGAGGATGTTCCAGAACTGCGGCACTTCATCCATGCGGGTCTTGCGCAGAAGCTTGCCGATGCGAGTCACGCGACGGTCATTCTTCTGCGCCCATTGCGGGCCGCCGGACTCGGCATCCAGGGACATGGAACGGAGTTTGAAGATGGAGAAATTCCGATTTTGCAGACCCACGCGGGTCTGTTTGTAGAAAGCCGGGCCGGGGCTTTCGAGTTTGATTAACACGACTGCGATGCCCATGAGTGGAGCGGAAAGAATCAGGCCGAGCGCGGAAACGAAGATGTCCATGAGGCGCTTGAGGACCATGAAATGTGGGTGCAGCGCGCGGATGTCTCGAGCCAGGAACCAGGCTCCATCGAGTTCGTTGATGGCCATGCATTCGTGGTTTTTTTCGAGATGCGCAGTGTAGCTCGTGACGCGCAGCCCATTGTCTAAGCAGCGCAGGAGGGACTTGCGAACTTCTTCTGTGACCTCCCCATGGAAGACGATTTCATCCATGTGTAAAAGGACCGCCCAATCGGCTAGGGAGCCGAGGGAGACGACGTGCGGCTCCCGGTCATCCAGGACCATGGGGCAGAGGCGGAGCTGGCGTTTGGACTTGGTAAGGAAAGCGGTGGCTTGGTTGACGAAATCACGATTGCCCACGAGGCCGATGCACTCAGGATTGCGCGTGGCAAAGTGCCACACGAAGGCGCGGGAAATGACGAACGAGCCAGCAGTGCCCAGGAAGGCGAGTGCGAGGATGTTCCGACCAATTTCTTGAAACATCACGAGGCTCGTTAGGGTGACGACGGCCACCACGGCCACGCTCATGGCTAGAAGTGTCTGGGTAAAGAGGCTCGGCAGCGTCTGCGAAGTGGTGCGATCATGCAGTCCAAAAACATGACTAGCCAAGGCCACAGAAATGCCGAAGAAGGTGGTGGCCACGCCCATGGAAGCATGATGGGCTAAGGAAGCGGCATCCCCCGCCAGGGGCACGACGCGCAGGTAGGCAAAGGCCATGGCGCTACAGGCGCAGAGGAGATCGAAGACGATCCAGAAGCTGGGTGGCACGGTGGCAAAGAGACCTGCGATGCGACGTAAGCGGGGGACGATGATCGGTTCCGCAGCGACGCTGTGGGAGCAGGTGAGCGTTTTAGCTGAGGAAGGAGGAAGCAGGGTAGCATTCATAGGAGAGAGGGGCAAATATAATTAGGCTAGACTAGCTGCATCGGCCTGGATGTGGCGGGGGAGGATGAAGAGCATATAGCTATAAAGCATGACCGCAGAGAGGAGGTAAACGCCGCCCGTAGCCAAGGCTAGGCCAGCCACGCCCAAGCTGCGCATGAGCCAGAGATTCAGGAATGTATTAGCGGCTAAATTGACGACGGTAATGATAAGCATGACCTTCCCGGCCCGCAGCGCCAGGACGACCCGGGAGGCGACCACGGCCGCGATGTAGAAGGGAATTTGGAGCGCCAGACAACGCAGCACTTCCGCCACGCGCAGGGTGTCTCCAGCCTCGAAGGCTCCGCTTTGAAAGAGCAACCGCACGATCATGGGAGCCCCGAACCAGAAGAGGGCCACCACGGGCAGAGAGCCACCCACAATAAGTAGTGAGTAACGCAGCGTAGCCGCCTTCAATCCCGCCCAGTCACGGCGGCCTACTAACTCTGCTAAATAAGGATAGAGCGCCTGCCCGGCGGCCCCTGCAATCAAGGACAACGCAATGCTGCAAATTTTCTCCCCGTAGTTTAAGACCGCCACACTGCCAGACTCTAACCACCCGGCCATCATCTGATCCAGCACTGGCAGCCCGACCATGAGTACGCCGCCGACTAAGAGTGGCACGCTTTCCCGCGCCATTTGCCAGGACTCGGAGAGCAGCCGACGCGGCCACTGGAAAGGATACTGGCAGCCACGCGTGGCGGCATAAGCTAGCACACTGACGAGCAGCAGCGCACCGAGGTTCGCGCCATAGACGAAGGCCCACACGCCCAGCGTCTTGCCAGCGCAGAGCAGAAAGACCAGCGTGGTGAGAGGAATTAAGGCCGGGGCCACGCTACAGAGCACGAAACGTTTCTGCACTTGTAACCAGTTAATAAAATAGAAGGATAGCCCGTAGCCGAAGCAGAATGGAAACAGGCTCGTAAAGAGCTGAGTGGTCAGGGCTTGTTTCGCAGGCACAAACACCGGGGCCAACAACGATAAGATCCAGGGTTGCGCCAAAGCCGTTAGGCCGATGACCACTGCCAGCACTGCGGCATGAACCCAGATACCCTCGACGGCCAAGCGATCCGCCCGAACTTGGCCACCCTGCCGCCCAGTTTCCGTATAGGCGGGGATGAGGGCAGTGGGCACTCCCTGAGCAAAGAGCATGGGGATCATGGCGGGGATCAGATAGGCGATCAAAAAGGCATCCATGTCATCCGAGGTACCGAAATGGTGGGCCGCCACGAGGTCTTTGCTAAACGCCACTACTTTCACCAGCAACGTCAGCAGGCTGATCGTAAAAAAGCTCGCCAACACCCCCCAACGATTCCCCAGCGAGCCCGCCGTTGGCGTCTCGATAAATATTTCAGTATCAGTGGTTGCAGAAGATGTAGTCATAGTCGATTATGATGGAAATTATAAACACCTGCGCGATGTTTGCAAGATAAATTTATAATATTTATGGAAAAATTTGATAAAAATAAGTCGCAAATTTAATTATAGATCCAACCTCACCTGATTCGAGTCGGGAGCACTCGCTGATTTGCGAAAATTCGCGATCACGTCTAATTGCAAGCAATTTTTCTTGTAATTATAAAATTTACAAATATAATCAGCTATAATTTCCACATTCCATTTACCCGCCTCGCATGAAAATCCTTATCCTCGCTGCCGATCCCAAGACGTTGCTCTGCCACCGTCAGGAGTTGATCCGTTCCCTGGCCCAACGTGGCTGGGAAGTGGTGGGGGCGGCTAGTGGTCCCGGGGGTGAAGCGGAGGACTTTCTCCAGAGTTTGGGCGGACGGTATATTACGTTAGCGGGGGCCCGCTCGGGGATGAATCCGTGGCAGGATTATCGCAGTTACCAAGCGCTCAAAGCCATGCTCCAGGCGGAGCAACCGGATGCCTTTCTGCCTTATACCATCAAAGCCGTGTGCTACGGCAGCCTAGCTGCCGCCTGCGTCGGCGTGCCTGCGATCTATCCCCTGATCTGTGGGCTCGGCTATGCCTTTGCTGATGCGCCTACTTTAAAACAACGCTTTATCCGAAAAGTTAGCAGCGTGCTCTATCGCGCGGCATTGAGCCATGCGTCGATGGCCTTTTTTCAGAACCAAGATGATGAACAGCAGTTCCGTAAGAGCGGCATCCTCCGCCCGGCCACGCGCAGTCAGGTGGTCAATGGCTCCGGCGTGGATCTGCAGCTCTTCCCCTACTGTCCACCTAACCTAGTGAGCGCGCAGTGTGACCAGATGAAATTCGTCTTGATCTCCCGTCTATTAAAGAGCAAGGGCATCCCGGAGTTCGTGGCCGCAGCGGGCATCCTACGGCAGCATCATCCGGAGTGGGAATTCCACCTCGTAGGCGCGCCCGATCCTTCTCCAGACGGCATTTCCGCTGCGCAAGCCACGGCATGGGTGCAGGCCGGGCTGATCCATTATCATGGTAGTGTGAATGATGTGCGCAGCCATCTACAAGCCGCCCACGCCTTTGTGCTGCCAACGTATTATCGGGAAGGCGTGCCACGCGCCACTCTGGAGGCGCTGGCCACGGGGCGTCCGATTATAACGACGGATGCCATCGGCAGTCGGGAAACGGTGGTTTTAAATACCACGGGCGGCATCCAGCGAGCCGCTGGAAATGCCGTCATGGAAGGGCTCAATGGTTATCTAATCCGTCCGCGCGATATTTCTGCGCTCGTCAGTGCGCTGGAACTCCTAGCCGCAGAGCCGCTGCGCCTCACGGAGATGGCGCGCGCCTCCCGTCAATTAGCCGCTGAGCGCTTCGATGTGCATCAAGTCAATGCCGTGATGCTCAGTAAAATTTCCACCCCCGTGCAGCCCGCCCTCACGCAGTCCACGCCCATTTCCTAGCTCTTATGTATTCACCTTCCCCTGATTCCTCTTCTCTGCTGCCTGCCACCATCCAGGCCCCCACCGCATTGCCACCGGGTGGCTATGCGCTAGCCATCCCCATGGCTAACCTGCCGCAGTTCATGGGGCCTAACGCCATGGGCGTGGGCCCCGCCGCTGCGCCTGCCACGCGCAGTATCATCATTGAGGATCTGTTCCGCTGCATCTTTCGACGTTGGAAATCCGCTAGCATCATCGCAGCTTTGCTGGCGGGTCTGATGCTAGCATTCATGATCGGCAAGCAGCCGGAGTATCAAGCCGATGCGAATTTGATGCTGCAAATCCACGACGACAAAGTTTTCAACTTTGAAAAAGTCGTCGAGCACACGGGCGCAGAGACCAACAGCATGCTCTTCAATATCAACAACCACCGCATCGGCATGAAGAGCCGCCGTTTCCTAGATTTCTTCTACGGCCAACTGGCCCCCACGGAGCGCGGAGCCCTCATCGCGCCTCCCGCACATCCCACTCTGGTCACGCAGATCATGGGAAAACTCAGCTCGCCCAAGATCAACCCTAACTTGAAACCGGAGGAAGTGGAGAAAGGAAAATTTCTCGCCCTTTGCGAAACGGCTAACGTGGATTTTCTCAAAGAAACGCTCATCATCAAAGTCAGCACCCGCCATCACGATGCCGAGCAGGCCGCCCTCCTCGCCAATACTTGGGTGAAGACCTACGTGGAATACGTGGGCCATGATGACGGGGCCGCCACTCGTTCGAGCGCTACTTTTTTACAGAACCAAGCGGAGGAAGCCCGCCAACGCCTGCAAGCTAGCGAGGAAGCCCTGGTGGCTTATTGCCGCGCCAAAGGCCTCGTCGCAGATGCGCAGCAGGACCTCGGAGATGCGGAGAAACTCAAGCTCCTCAGTAGCGAACAAGCCCGCGTAGAGATCGAACTGGCAGCGGTGCAACAGACCCTGCAACAAGTCGAAGCCGCTGGCCAAGAGGTGGAAAAACTCCTGGCGGTCGATGGCTTCTCTAACATCCTAACGCTGAACAACCTCCGCGCCCAACTCACCGAGAAACTGCGCGAGAAAGACGTCATCGAACAACGTTACCTCCCCAAGCATCCAACTAGTGTGGCCTTCCACAAAAACTTCGAGGCCCTCAACCGCGAGATCAGCCAAGCCCTCACCCGCACCACCACCGAGTTCCATAACAAAGCCCAAAGCCTCACTTCCAAAGTCGCCTCCCTGAGCGCCCAGACGGGGAAAACCAAGGGAGCCGTGGCCGGAGCAGGCGAGGAGAACATCGAGCGCAAGCGGCTCGCCAGCGAACTGGCCTCCAACAAAGTCCTTTACGATAAATTGCTCGGTCGCGCGGACGAAGCCAGTGTCAGCAGTAAATTTGGCGAGGTCACCCACCTGCGCGTGTCGGAGATTGCAGTGGCCCCAGAGAAACCCATCGCCCCTAGCAAGCCCCTCAGCGTCGTCATTGCAGGCGTCACCTTTAGCGCCCTCTTCGTCATTGTGCCCTTAGGAATGGCCCTGCTCGGCATCTTGCGCGTCAGTGGATTAGAGGGCCTCATCGAAAAATTCCGCGCCTCCGCGCAGGCTCCCATGCCCGCCCTAGCCCAGACCGCCGCCAGCCACGGCGGCCTGCCTAGCCTCATGCTCCCGCATGAAGGAGCTTGGTTAGGGGAGATCCCCACCTTTCCTGCCGCCGCCTCTGGCCGCCAGAATGAAATGCTCTTCAATGCCTTCCGCGAGTCCTCGACCGTGAAGCACCTCTTCGAGAGCACTGCCAGCCACCTTCTCACGGAGCGCAATGGGGAGCGCGGCCAAGCACCCGTCGTCTTTGTCACCAGCACCCGCCCAGGGGAAGGGAAATCCCTCGTCGCCTCCGCGTTAGGCGTCGCCACCGCGCTGCAAAAGAAGACC
Source organism: Verrucomicrobiales bacterium (assembly GCA_043757865.1). Taxonomy (GTDB): domain Bacteria; phylum Verrucomicrobiota; class Verrucomicrobiia; order Verrucomicrobiales; family V1-33; genus JAGNEJ01. The sequence goes on from JAYVOP010000064.1 coordinate 7,330, forward strand.
GTCGTCGTCATTGATGGCAACCTCCGCCGCCCCTCCCTGCACCGCTATTTCCCGCGCGAGATCGCCCCCCCCAGCCTCAGCGAGGCCGCCCACAGCCAACAAGCCGAGCCCTGGCAAGTGGAAAGCCTCCGCTACCCAGGCAGCAATCTTTTTACGTTAGAAGCGGGCAACTGCCGCGGCCTGGATGTGGAGCATGTCTTTGATTCTAAATGGTTCGCCCAACTCCTCGCCCAACTCCGCACCACCGTGGACCTCGTAATCCTGGACGCCCCTAGCCTCTGCGAGGTGCCCGAGAGCGAGCAACTCGCCCTACTCGCCACACGCGCCATCGTCGTCGGCAGTGCCGTGCAGCAACGGCGGGAAGACCTCCAGCAGATCAGCCGCCGCCTCTGCCAGCTAGCCCCCCACCTCAGCGTGACGGACTACCTGCTCAACCGCACCGCCTAGGGTGTATTTTAAAATGGAGCGCGGAGTGGCACTCCGCCGCATTTCGTTAAGGGCTAAGTAAATAGCGGCTCGGCCAGCGCTGCGGAGTGCCACTCCGCGCTCCCTGGCCGCACGCTGCCGCAGTCCCGGTCTCCGGCGGCCCGCAGTGGTGCGATGCTCGCTTGCAGCCAGTGGAAATGATGTAAAGTGCCGCTCTCCTTTCCCCTCCTAACTTTATTCCCCTACGATTATGTCTGCTGCTACTGACCCCAATCCCTTTGAAGACCTCGAACCCTTGCACGAAGTGCCCATCACCTCTGAGGAGGCGGTGCCAGAGCCAACCCTCACGGAGTTAGAGAAAGCCGTGCAAGAGGCCCAGCACTGGAAGGAGCTGGCGCTGCGCTCGACGGCGGAACTAGATAATTTCCGCAAGCGGGCGGCTAAAGAACGTCAGGATGCGATTAAATATGCCAATGGATCCCTCCTGGAAACGCTGCTGCCAGTGATTGATAATTTCGAGTTCGGCCTGCAAGCCGCGCGGGCAGAGGGAGAGCATTCTCCCGTGCTCTTAGGCATGAGCATGGTGCAGAAGCAGATCATGGATTTCCTCAAGGAAAATGGCGTGGAAGAGATCCCGGCAGTGGGCCAGAAATTCGATCCTAACCAGCATGACGCGGTGTCCTCCCAGCCCACGGCGGATGCGCCAGAGGGCCTGATCCTAACGCAGATCCGGCGGGGCTACCGCCTGCGGGATCGCCTGCTGCGGCCGTCCTCCGTCGTCGTGGCCGCTCCGCCCACGGCCTAATCTTTCCCTCCACTTCTCCCCCCATTTCCCACTCCTCCCCCATGGCTAGCAAACGCGATTTTTATGAAGTGATCGGCATTGAGAAAAATGCCTCTGCCGATGATCTGAAGAAGGCCTACCGCAAGCAGGCGATGAAATTCCATCCGGACCGTAATCCAGGAGATCATGCCGCAGAGGAAAAGTTCAAAGAGCTAGGCGAAGCCTACAATGTGCTCAGCGATGAGCAGAAGCGCG
>JAYVOP010000065.1:0-31457 GCA_043757865.1 Verrucomicrobiales bacterium
CCAACACCGTCTCATACTGCCAGAAATCCAAATGCCTCCAGACGCGCTTTTCCCAGCTGTGAATGTGCAGCCGTGCTCCGGTCTTGGGATCGCCCCACACGGTGGCTTCGCAGCGCCCCTTGAGCACCACCTTGCGGGCGGCGTGATCGGTGATTACCTCTGCGAGTTTCCATGGCTGCGTAAGCCCCAGCATCATTTCAAGATCTTTGGCGGTCATGCGCAACGATCTTGCTCACCACGCAGCCGACAAGTAAATTTTCCCACACCGTCCGACGAAGCACCGAATAGGTTTAGAAATTCAATATGATGAATGATGCTAGCCCAACGGAAGCTCCGAAGCCGAAACTTGAACAGCAAATTGCGGGATTGTATCCGGGCGAAGCATTATTCCGGGGAGCAGGCGACTGGGGAAGCATCGGACACGCGACTGGGGGAGGATGAGGAGAGGGTAGAGAGGAAATGACGAAAAATTTCCTTTCCCTTCTCGGGTCGTTTCCCTAGAAGGAACGGCATGACGAAAAAATTCCTCCTTCCCCTCGTCGCGTCTATATCCCTGCTCACCAATGTGCGCGCTGCGGATTCGGTCGTGGTCATCAATGAACTGCAATACCATCCCACCGATCCCACGGAAGCGGGTGAGTGGGTGGAACTGTATAACGAAAATGGGGTCAATGTGGACATCTCTGGATGGCGGTTGTCCGGTGGACTGGACTATACCTTTCCCGTGGGCACGACGATTTTAGGCAAAGGCTACGTGGTGGTGGCCAAGACGCCAAGCATGGTGGCAGGCTCCCTGGGGCCGTTTGTGGGCGCGCTGAATAATGCTGGAGACACGGTGCGGCTGCGGAATAATAATGACCGGGTGATGGATGAACTGAACTTCGGCACCAAGGGGGATTGGCCCATCGCGCCAGATGGCAGCGGGGTGACGTTGGCGAAGGCAAATCCGAATGCGGCTAGTGCGGAGCCAGCCAACTGGACTGCTAGCAGCACGGTGGGCGGCACGCCGGGGACGCGGAATTTCCCGTTGCCTGCGGCTGGTGGGAAGACGGCGGCAGTGAGTCTGCTTTCCTCCTGGAAATATGATACCAGTGGCGCGGATCTGGGCAGCGGGTGGTCCGCAGCGGCATTTAATGATGCGGCCTGGAGCACGGGCAATGGAGCCTTCTCCTACGGTGGTGGCACCATGTTTGAGGATCCGCCACCCAGCACCCAAGGGAACGGCTATTGGGGTGTGGATCGGTGGACGGGGGATGCGGATTCCCAGCTTTCCACCAGCAAGACGTATTCTTTTAAAGTGGATCTAGGTAAAATCACCACGGCCACGACGATCAATGGCGTCAGCTTAGATTTTCAAAGTGCCACGAGCATCCGCGCTGGGGTGGGCACGACCGCTGGGACCACGTGGGCTCTGACGAACTATGGCTCCACTTACACCACCAATACGACCGTGGCCAGAAACTCCATGCTCTCCACCAGCGGTAGTTTCACCCTGCTCAAGGACTTTTACTATGGCACCAGTAACACCGCAGTGGAGCAACTGGATCTCACTGGGCTGACCCCTGGGCAGACGAATACCCTGACCCTCTACACCACGGGCTGGGACACGCGGGAGGTGCGGAAAATTCGCGTCTTTACCAGTAATAATAGCGTGACCACCACGCTAGACGAAGGCCCCTGGGGGCTGGGGAAGGGGACGCTCTTTAAATATACTTATGTGGTTCCCTCGACTGGTAAGCTGATGGTGCAACTGACGGGGATCGCCAATGCGAGTTGGCATAACTATGCGTTTACCAATGAGGTCAGCGCGGTGGCCTTGCCTCTGGATGCGCTCATCACTCCCACGGCGGTCTCAGACGTCAGCACGCAGAACGCTGCTCAGTTAGCAGTGAATACCATCAATAGTTCTGGCCTGGATGTCTATAACGATCATGGCACGACCAACAGCACGATGTGGCTCACCACCGCTGCGCCCAGTGTAGCCACACCCGCACAGATCACGTTTGATCTTGGTTCTAACCAACCCGTGCAAGCCGTGAAAGTGTGGAACTACAATGAACTGCTGAACCCCACGGCCACCGTGACAGATAACACGAACCGTGGCGCGAAGAACGTGGAGGTGCTGGTCTCCCCAGATGCCACGGGGGAGACGTTTACCACGGCGGGCAGCTATGTGTTTCCGCAGGCGTTTGGGATCACGAACGAGGTGGGCTCGCGCATTGCGCTTAATACGGTGCAGAGTAACGTGCGTCGGGTGCGCTTTAAGATCACCACGACTTGGGGCGCTACGGATTTTGTCGGCTTGTCTGAGGTGCGCTTCTTTAAACTCTTCGTGCCAGATCCCACGCCCGTGCCAGCGAAGGAAAAGATCACCACGCTCTACAATACGGGGGTCACGAACACCGGAGCCACCGCCACGTATAACACCACGGACCTGCACTGGAATTTCAGCGCTACCAGCCAAGCACTCCAACTCTATACGCCCACCGTGCCCCTGCCAGCCCCGCTGGGGACGAACCTAGCGGTCGGAAATCCGACGGTGGTCTCCTCTCCACATTCCGCCTGGATGGCAGCGGACGGCATTTCTAATTTCATCGGCTTCTCCAGTGTGGGCACGGACAATGTGCCGTATGGGCAATTTACGTTTAGCACTAGTTTTGATCTCACGAACTACGTCAATACCCAGGTCTCCCTTCAGGCTTATGTGGCAGTGGATAACGTGCTAGATTTCTTTAAACTCAATGGCACGGCACAGGCGGCGGTGTCCGCTACGGGCTTTGCCAGCTACCTAGGGCCATACACCGTCAATGGCCCATTCCTGCCAGGGAATAACACCTTGGATGCAGTCTGGACGAACCAAGGCACGGCGTTAGGCGCGGGGGCGTTGCGGATTAAATGGGACGCCCGCGCGCTGCGGAAACCTAGCACGATCTTGGCTAGCAATCCCACCACGGCCTACTTCCGGAAACATTTCACGCTCACTGGGGCGGCTAATTCTATCTATTCCGTGGCGCTGCAACACTCCCTAGATGATGGCGCGGTGTTCTATCTCAATGGCGTGGAATTCTACCGCACCAACATGCCCACAGGCACGCCGACTGCGGCCACCCTAGCCGCCGCAGATCTGCCGTATCCACGCATGAGCGCCAAGCTGCCGCTGCCCGCATCTAGCCTCCTGATAGGCGACAACGTGCTCGCAGTAGAGCTGCACCAAGCATCCGCGAGCAATGCCGATGCGTTCTTCGACTGCGCGCTGGACATCTTCGAGACGCCCGTTTCCGCGCCCTACGCGCCTCCCGTGGTCTTTAATGAAGTGGCGGCGGCCACGGCCACCACTGGCCCCGCGTTTATCGAGTTAAAGAACACCACAGGCGCGACACTCACGCTCACGGGCTACACACTGGTAAGTTCCGTCAGCGGATCGTATGACCTCAGCAGCATCACCATTCCCGCCAATGGCCTCGTCTCCCTGACCTTTAGCAGCCTAGGGCTGACGGCGGTGGATGGCGATGATCTTTTCCTCAAAGGCCCTGACAGCACCATCGTGATGGATGCGCTAGTTCTGAAAAAACGCGCCCAAGCCCGCAATGGCAACGTGTGGCAAACTCCCAGCAGCAGCACTCCGGGAGCGGCTAACACGTTCAGTATTTCTGATGCCATCGTCATCAATGAGATCATGTATAAACACGCCCCGGTCTTCTTGCCTACGGGGAAAACCAGCAACGCAGAGCAATGGATCGAACTCTATAATAAGAGCGGTGCCGCAGTGAGCCTAAACGGCTGGAGCATCAATGGAGGCGTGAGTTATGCCTTCGCCTCCACCGTCAGCATCCCCGCTGGAGGCTACCTCGTGGTGGCCAAGGACAAGGTGGCCTTGAAGGCGAAATATCCCGCCATCACCTCGATCATTGTGGGGAATTTCAACGGCTCGCTGAACTCTGAGGACACGGTGCGCGTGGAAGACAATAACAGCAATGTGGTTAGTAAGGTGCATTACTTTGACGGTGGGCGCTGGGATGATAGGGCGGGCGGTAATGGATCTAGCTTAGAACTCAAGGATCCGCGCGCAGACCTTTCCCAGCCGGAATCCTGGGCGGGCAGTGATGAGTCGGCCAAGAGCACCTGGACCACCGTAGAATACCAAGGCCTGGGCGCGCCTACGATCGTGAATACGGACGTGGCCACGAGTGCAGTGACGAGCCGTGAGCCGACGCAGTGGAATGAATTTATAATCGGACTGTTGGCCAAGGGCGAGTTTCTGATCGACGACATTTCCGTGATCCAAGATCCGCTGGGCACGCCCGTGGAGTTGATCCAAAATGGTACCTTCGAGAGTAACGCCAGCACTTTCTGGCGCTTGCTCGGCACGCATGGCGCGCATGGCCTCTCCGTGGTGGTGCCGGACCCCAGCGATGCCGCTAAGAAGGTGCTAAAAGTAGTGGCCTCTGACAAGACCGAGCACATGCATAACCAGTGTCAGACGACGCTCAAAAATGGCGCTTCATTCGTGACCCTGAGCGCCACGCAGACTTATAAGATCAAGTTCCGGGCGCGTTGGGTCAGCGGTTCCCCGCGCCTCAACACCCGACTCTATTTCAACCGCCTGCCCCGGCAAACCTTGCTGCCGATGCCGGAGAACACGGGCACACCGGGCGCGCAGAATAGCCGTTATGTGGCCAATGCCGGGCCGACCTACACAGCCCTGACCCACGCTCCGATCCTCCCTGCCGAAGGTCAAAACGCCCAAGTGAGCGTGAGTGTGAGCGACCCGGATGGCGTGGCGAGCGTGTCCTTGAAATGGCGCTTAGATCCTGCACTGACTTGGAACACCGTGGCCATGGGCTCCGCAGGCGGGGGCATTTACACCGGCCAGATTCCGGGCCAAGCGGCGGCCACGTTAGTGCAATTTTATGTGGAAGCCACGGATGGAGCGGGCACGCCTGCGCTGTCCACATTCCCCGCCGCCGGGGCGAAGTCTGGGGCCTTCATTCGTTGGAATGATGGCGTGACGCCGAGCACGCCAGGGCATGAGTTCCGCTTCCTGATGTCCAAGGCCAACTCCGACTTCATGTTCAGTGCCACCCAAGGCATGAGTAACTATTTCCTGCCCACCACCTTAGTGTATCAAGGCAATGAAGTCTTCTACGACATCGGGGCGCGCACGAAGTCCAGCGAACGCGGGCGGCTGGTCGGCACGCGTTTGGGCTTTGCCCTCAGCTTCGATCCCATGCAGCCGTTCCGGGGCGTGAATGGAGCGATCAACCTCGACCGCAGCGGCCTGGGCTTAGCTGGCGGCTCCGGCAGCTTTGGTCATGGAGAAATGATCAACTGGCAATACATCAACAAAGCGGGGGGCATCCCGAGCATGTATAATGACCTCATCTACTGCATCTCCCCCACAGGCGAGCAGAACGGCTCAGCGATGCTGACCATGGCCGAGTTCAACGACAATTTCCTGGCTGACCAGTATGCCAATGGAGCCGCTGGATCTGTGCATAAGCTGGACTTCATTTACTATCCCACCAGCAACAGCATCGGCGGAGATGTAGAAAGCCTGAAGCCAGCGACACCAGACGCAGTCATCGGCGTGGGTATTCCTAGCATCGCTTCCATGGACAAGGAGGTGCTGCGGAATAATTTTCTGATGGGCAATGCCACCAGCGCGGACAGCTACCAAGGGATCATCAACATGGATCAAGCCCTGCGCGTGCCCCAGGGAGCAGCCTTTGTGACCGCCATCGCGGCGGCGGTGGATGTGGATGAATACCTCCGGGCGTCCGCCTCCATGGTCTTCACGAACTCCACGGATCATTATTCCGCCTCTGGCACCACGGTGGGGGCCCAAGCGCATAACCTGAAGCTCTACACGCGGCCCGCCGATGGCCGGGTGCTCTACCTGCCGTGGGATGCGGATTACCAGTCTTTAAATGCCGTCGTCAGTCCTCCCAGCACCGTCAGCCCGACGTCTGCCATCATCAACAATGCGGATCTGGCCAAAATCATAGCCGCTAGTCCGGGCTGGGAACGCGCCTTCTGGGGGCACTTGCATAACATTATGAACACCGGCTTCAATCGCGCTTATCTGGACCCGTGGATCATCCACTATCAAGCCTACGTGACGCAAGGAGCCATGAATCAATGGCAGCCGTGGATCGATGGCCGCCGCACCCAAGTGCTCACCGCCTGCGCCACCGCCGTGCCCAGCGTGGCCTTCAGTATCACCACGAATGGTGGGGCGAATTTCTCTGATCCTGGACCATTAGTCACACTAACGGGCAAGGCTTGGCTGGACGTGCAGAACCTCCGGCTTGCAGGCTCCACGGAGTTCCTAGCCGTGACCTGGACGGCCAAGGACACGTGGCAGATCAAGGTTCCCGTGCATCCTGGGAGCAATCCCTTTACCATCCAAGGCATCGGCTATGACGACACCACGGTCATTGCGAGTCAAGCCATCACCATCACGGGCACGGGCACCATTGAGGCCGCCAGCGCTACGAACACTGTCGTTTCCGAGCTGCATTATCATCCGCTGACACCCACCGCCTCGGAGGTGACGGCGGGCTACTCTAGCAAGGACGACTTCGAGTTCATCGAGCTGCTAAACATCAACGCCACCAATTACATCGAGCTGCAAGGCTGCCATTTCGATACTGGCATCACCTACACCTTTGCTGTTAGCACGCAGCTAGCTCCAGGCGCGCGCGTGGTCATTCCGCGTCGCACGGCGGCCTTCCTGCTGCGCCATCCCGGCGTGACCACAGCTCCAGAATATTACATTTCCGCTGATCCCACGGGGAATCAGTTCAGCAACGGCGGGGAGGAAATCAGCCTCGTCAATGCCGCTGGCGTGGACATCAAACGCTTCATCTATGACGACGTTTCTCCCTGGCCGCTAACGCCCGATGGCTTGGGTAAATCCTTGGTGCTCATCTCCCCCTTCAGCAATCCAGACCACGCCGATCCCTACAGTTGGCGCGCTAGCCTAGTGGATGAAGGCAATCCTGGCAGCACCGATGGCGTGGCCTACACCGGCGGCCCAGGGGCGGACTTGAATGGCAATGGCCTCGACGATCTGATGGAGTTAGCCATAGGGGCTGGTTCCGTGCCCAGCGCAGTGCTCGTGCCAGATGCGGCGGCACCCTCATTTATCTTTGCCTTAGATCGGGATGTGACCGCCCAAGTCCGCTACCGCATCGAACTCAGCACGGACCTCACACCCAGCGGCAGTGCCGCGAGCTGGACCATGGTAGCCGCCCCAACGCTGCTGAGCCGCACGCCCATGGGCAGCAATGTGGAGCGCCTGACCTACAGCATCCCCATCCCGCCAGCCAGCGCGGATCGGATCTTTATCCGTGGCGTCTTCACCTCACCGTAGGGAATCGGCTGCTCCTTCACAGCGGAGTGCAACTTAGCGCTCCACGGGCAGACGCGGTGGAACAGGATCGGGGTCGGTTAGACTGGCGGATTGAAGTCCGCGCTCCGTGAGCGTTTGGACGATGGATTATTTAACAGGATCAGTGAGGAGAAAGGTCATCAGATTACGGAAACTTTCCACGTCCACGGCCTCGTTGAGTTTGGCGGGCATGAGAGAGGTGAGGCTGCCCTCACGTTTCACGATGTCCGCAGTATCCACGATGATCTCTACGCCTGCACCTAGGCCTAGCACGGTCTTACCAGGCTCGCCCGCGTGCATGACGGCGGGGAAATGGCGGCCATCTTTTAAAATTATTTCGTAGGTTAGGTAATCTGGATTCAAGGCTGCGGACGGCTCCACGATGTCCCGCAGCACACTGGCGTAATCGCGCGCAGGGAGATTGCTGAGGTCCGGCCCGGTCTTAGCTCCCACACCATGCGCGGTGTGGCATTTAGAGCAGAGCACCTTATCGCTGAGAAAGACGGTCTTGCCGCGTTGCCAATCTCCACCGAGCAACTCTGGGCGGGCGCTGGCTAGCTTGGAGAGGTCCGCTGGTGGCGGGTCTGCGCGCCAGGGCAGCAGCAACCGCTGGAGCGGGAAAGCACGGCTGCGGTCGTCCTCGGTGGTATGCCAGTTGAGTTCTAACGCGGCGGGTTGATCTCCTGTGACGGTCAGTTCCAGACTCACTTCCACGCTCTGCGGCTGCGTGGAAGCGTGCGTGAAATGGGCATCATGCGTGATCTGCCCTAACGTGGAGGGAACTGGTGCCGCACCGGTCACCGTAAGCTGGAACGAGCCACTGGGGCTGGCGAACTGCACCGTCGCCTCCTCGGGCGCATAGGCATAATCCAGCGCTGCGCCTGGTTGCACGGTCGGGCGCAGCAGGTGCCAGAGGTCCAGCCGCGTGTGCAGCCGCAGCGTGCCGGCCTTACGTAGAGCCGCCCAGAGCGGAGCATGCAGAGCGCTCTCCGCCGTCAATGCCTGCGCTACTGCCAAGTCTAAATGCGGCAACCACCCGGCCCAGTGGTGGCCATCTTTCCCACTCCACTCTGCCTGCACGCCCGTGAGCATGGCCTCCGTATCCAGCTTACCTAACGTGACTGCGAAATGCTCTGGCGCAGTCTGCGGCGGCACGGTGAGGACCACCGAGCGTTGGTCTGCGGATACTTGCACAGCGGAAATTTCCACCTCAGTCACGGGCTGCGTCATCTGATGTTTGATGGCCTCATAGCCCGGCCAGATGCTTTCAAAACGATCTCCCGCACGCAAAAATTCGCCCCGCTCTAGATGTGCGTTAGCCAGGGTAAATGCGGTCGTTGCTACTGGCCGATCAAAGCACACACGCAACGTCTCGGGGGCCTCGAAGTAAGCTACCACGGGCAACGCAGCGGGTTTCGGCTCGGGGAATATTTCCCACACCGTGCCTTTACCCTCTGGGCCCGTGCCCCAATCTGGCTGGCCAGAATGCGTGGCCACAAGCACGCTGTGGCGCGGCGTAGGGGTGACATCGACGACGAGTTGATTGAGGCACGCGAGCAACTCCGTGGACGCCACATAGCCAGCGGGAGATTTCACTAACTTGGTGCGCCAGAGCTTCCCGCGTGCCTCGCCCGTGACCAGCGCATCGCCCTTCCACCAAGCCGGGCCGAAGCCAGCATCATTGAAACGAAACCCACACGTGGACTGATGCTGCGGGCCGTAATCGAACACGCTGGGCTCATCAATGACATTGGGTAAATGGCGCGGATGCCGGGGCGGGAAGCCATAGTGGCGGCCTTTCTGAATCCAGAGCAGTTCATCAAAGGGATTCCCATTCGGCAGCCACGTGGCCCCTTCTTGGTCCGTGCAAAAGAGATCGCCTAGCGCATTGCGTCGCAAGCAGATCGGCCAGCGCACGCCCGTGCAGAGCTTTTCCCGTGATTTGAAATCTGGGGCAATGCGCAGGATCGCCCCCCGTTCACTGCGTAGATCATTGTGCGCCACGCTATCCCGATCCAACTCAAAGGCATTGTCATACCAACGCACCCCTAGCCCGAAATACACCGCGCCCTCCTGCGGATCAAAGTAGATGCTCGTCGTATCCACGCCCGCCCGCGCCTCCGGCCAGCCTTCGGCTAGCACTTGCTCCACCTCCGCATGGCCATCGTGATCCCGGTCCGCCACCATCATTACTTTTCCTTTCACACAAAAGAAGACCGCCTCGCCTAACGGGCTGCCCGCCGGGGCTAGATCCATGCCCACGGGCGCAGATACTTTCCCTTTCCCAGCCCAAAACAATTCCGCATGATCCTCCACGCCATCACCATCCGTGTCGGTGCAGAGGTAGATGTTTCCATTGTAAGCTAGCGCCACCAGCTTCCCATCCGGGCGATATTGCAAGTTCACTAAATTCGTCAGACCCAGCGGCAACGTGCGCACCGCAAACCCTGGCACCAGCATTTGCACCGCCGCGGGCGTATCCGCCTTCCGCCGCACACGCTGGGACGGAAGCTCCTCCCCTAACACAGAAGAAATAAACAGGACCAGCAGCGGGTAAAGAGTAAGGAGACGCATGGCGCCTAGTATGTGGCGGACCGCCGCCTTGGCAAGCAAGGCTTACCGTAGTAGCGAACACCGCGCGCTTTTGGTAGCGGCCGAATTTCGAGGATCTCATTTGGCTGAGCTGATCAAGGCGCAGGCCTCCAAAGTCGGCGGCTACGCGAGATCCATTTCCGCAGGGAAAATCAAAGCGTCTCCGTCGCTGCCACCAGATTGATGGAATCTTGCAATGCCCGTAGCAGACCATCGTGCAGGCCGTAGATCCAGCCATGGATGGTCACTGCTTGGCCACGGTCCCAGGCTTGTTGCACCACCGTGGTGCTGGCGATGTTATTGACTTGGGCCTGGACATTGAGTTCACACAGCCGCTGGTGGCGGGCTGCCTCAGTCGGGAGTTCATCGACCTCTGCGCGGTGCGCATGATAGACATCCTGCACGTGCCGCAGCCAATTATCGATCAGCCCAAACTTCGCATTTTGCAGCGCGGCTAGCACCCCTCCGCAACCATAGTGGCCGCAGACGATGATGTGCTTCACCTTCAGCACATCCACCGCGTATTGGACCACGGAGAGACAATTCAGATCTGAGTGGACCACCACGTTAGCCACATTCCGATGCACAAAGAGTTCCCCCGGCAGCAAATCCACGATCTCATTAGCAGGCACCCGGCTATCACTACAGCCAATCCAGAGGTATTCTGGAGATTGCTGACTAGATAGTTTCTTAAAAAAGTCCGGATCGCGAGCCTCCACGGAAGCGGCCCAGTTACGGTTGTTAGCGAAAATATGCGGGAGGGAATCCATGATGCTCAAGGGTTGGTGGAACTGGCGGAGAGAGAGGGATTCGAACCCTCGGTAGAGTTACCCCTACGACAATTTAGCAAACTGTTGCTTTAGACCACTCAGCCATCTCTCCTTGGTTTTGTTCCAGATCCGTAGCTCTAACGATGTAGGGCTGCGATGCTTGCGATGGCGAACCAGAGCAGACGATTTCCCATTCGTCAAAAGATTCTGCGGAATTTGTGAAAATTTTCCTACGCTTACTCAGCAAAACACATGAAGCGCGGGCCACTAACCTCTCTGAACTCGGCTACAGCAGATTTTCCTTCAAGGCCTTGGCCACGGCCCCCGCGCGGGTATGCACTTCCAGCTTACTGTAAATGCTGCGGATGTGCGCATCCACCGTGTGGTAATTCATGTCTAGGTCAGAGGCGATCTCTTTCTTGATGCGGCCTTCCACCATGCGGTCCAGGATCTGGCGTTCCCGTGGCGTGAGACCGTAGTCCTTGCCCTCCGGCGGGGCCATTCCTGCAAAGAGTTCCAGCACGCGCTTGGCGATGCGGGGATTAATCGGCGCCCCCCCGCCTAGCACATCGGTAATGGCAGCGGTGATTTCTTCCATGGGCGCGCTTTTTAAGAGATAGCCGCTGGCCCCATTGCAGATGGCTTTGACGATCTTATCGTCATCTTCAAATGCCGTAAGGATGATCACGCGAGTCTCCGGCAGTGCCTTGCGGATGCGACCCACCGCATCCAGGCCATTGATCCCCGGTAGCCCCACATCTAGGAGCATCACATCCGGGATGTCCCCAATCGCCAAGCGACGAAACGATTCTTCCGCAGAGCCGAACTCGCCTGCGCAGGTCATGCCATCTAATTTGTTAATAAGTCTGGCACATGCCTTACGGAAAGGAATGTTGTCTTCGACGAGCCAGACGCGGATAGGATTTTTTTTCTCTTTTTCAGCCATGCGCCTCCCATAGTGCGTGAATCCTAGTTGGCGAATGATTGTTTGCGTGAACTGACACCCCTAGGCGAGGATCTCTAGGCCCGTTAAACCACCGCACGCACACCATCCCGCACTGGACCGAATTTCCATGGCTAGGAAATTGCCGTGCCACGTCACGGTTCCGTCACTCTGTGACAAAACCGCTACACAGGAAATGTGGCAGAAGCGTGAGATGCATTCATAAGTCACGCCCGTCTGCGGGCTCCTCCTGGAGCCGCAGCCAAATGCTTCAAACCCATCAATCTATGAAACTTACCAAACTACTCCTCTCACTCACCATTGCCGCCACGGCCCTCACCTCCTGCGGGAAAAAGGCCGATGGCAAAACCTCGCTCAAAATGTCCGGCTCCACTACCTTAGCTCCCTTAGCCACCGTGTGGGCGGAGGCTTATCAGAAGGTGAATCCAGCCGTGGCGATCAGTGTTTCCGCTGGCGGTTCGGGTGGTGGCATCACGGACCTGCTCGAAGGTCGGAACGACATCTGTAACTCTAGCAAGCCCATGCCGGAAGAAGACAAGGCCAAGATCAAAGCCAAGTATGGCAAAGACCCGGTGGAGACCGCCGTGGCCTATGATGCGCTGGCAGTGTTCGTCGCCAAGGCGAATCCGCTCAGCGAAATTTCCTTCGAGCAACTCAAGGAAATTTACAAAGATGGTTCCACCGTCACGAATTGGAGCGCAGTGGCCCCCGCCGGATTGACCACGGAACTCAAAGTGCTGGGCCGGGAAACCAACTCTGGGACTTACGAATATTTCTGCGACACCATCGTGGGCAAGAAAGCGAAAGTGCGGGCCGGCATTGCCGAAATGAATAGTTCCCAAGCGGTCATCGACACCCTGAAGACCACCGCCAACGCGATCGCTTACGACGGCATGGCTTTTGCCACGCCTGACGTGAAAATGCTCGCAGTCACCAAGACCGCAGGCACTCCTGGCGTGCTTCCTTCTGCCGATGACGCCCGCTCTGGGAAATATCCTCTGGCCCGCAAACTCTACTTCTACACCGTGGGCGAACCCACAGGCGAGGCCAAAGCCTTCATTGATTGGGTGCTCTCCCCAGCGGGTCAAGGCATCATCACTTCCTCTAAGTTAGCGGTTTCTCTCAAATAGGAACACGGGCCTCCGGCCTGTGCTGGTTAGCGGCTCGAGACGACCGCCAACCAGCACAGCCGGGACGGCTATGTTCCGTAGCAATTATGGCCGCACCCCCTAACGCGCCCCACGCCCGCACCAACGACTCCCGGAAGTTGGAAACGGTGATCGAACTCCTCATCAAAGCCTGTGGCTGGAGTTCGATCATTTGCGTGGTCACCATCTTCCTTTTCATCCTCAGCAATGCCTTTCCCGCGCTCAAAGAAATCAGTCTGCCGAAGTTCTTTACCTCCACGGAATGGCATCCCAGCCATGGGGAGTATGGCGCGGGCGCATTGATCGTGGGGAATCTGCTGGTGGCGCTGGTGTCCATGGCTCTGGCTGTGCCGTTAGGATTAGGCGCAGCCGTTTATATCAGCGAATTTGCCGGACCGAAGACACGCGAGTGGCTGAAAATTGGCATCGAGTTACTAGCCGCTATTCCCAGCATCGTCTGGGGCTTCATCGGGCTCACCGTATTGAGCCCCATTTTAGTGGACCAAGGCGGAGCAGAGATGGGCACCAACTTGCTGAACGGCGGCATCATCCTGGCCTTGATGAGCGTGCCGCTGATCGTTTCCATTTCCGAGGATGCCCTGCGCGCGGTGCCAGATTCGTTTCGCGAGGCGGGCCTAGCCCTGGGGGCTAACAAGTGGGAAATGGTCAGCCGCGTGCTGTTTCCTGCGGCCCGCAATGGCCTGCTGGCCGCTTGTATGTTGGGCATCGGACGCGCGGTGGGAGAAACCATGGCCGTGCTGCTAGCCACGGGAAACACGAATCAGATTCCGCATTCTTTGCTGGATCCCATCAAGACGCTGACCGCCGCCATCGCCTCGGAAATGGGCGAAGCCTCACGCGGCAGCATGCACTATCATGTCCTCTTCCTCGTGGGCGTGCTACTGCTGCTCATCACCTGCACCATCAACGTGGTGGCGGACCTCGTTATTAAAGGCACCAAAGCCCAAAACTCCTAATGGACGAACCCCCTAACCCCTTCGGCCCCACACCCTACGAGGCGCGGAAAGAGCGCCTCGCCAAGCTAGCGCAAGGCGTCACGCTCGGCATGGCCATCGCCCTAGTCATTCCCATGCTGGGCATCATCGGACTCATCTTCGTCAAAGGCTGGCCTGCGCTTTCCGTAGATTATCTATGGCAGAATCCCACCGGCGGCGGCACGGGCGGCGGCATCTGGGGGCCACTCATCGGCACCTTTTTCCTCACCATGATGTGCCTGCTCATCGTCGCCCCCATCGGCGTGATGGCGGGGATTTATTTAAACGAATACGCGCCTGATAACAAAGCTACGCGCACCATCATGATCGCTGTCACCAGCCTCGCGGGCGTGCCCAGCATCGTGCATGCGTTGTTTGGCCTAGCCGCATTTGTGGTGGCCATGGGCATGGGGAAAAGTTTGCTGGCAGCCGCTTGTACCCTGGCCATTATGACCCTGCCCGTCATCATCACCAGCACGCGGGAGGCTCTAGGCGCAGTGCCCCGGAACTTCCGGGAAGCCTGCTGGAACCTCGGTGCTAGTAAATGGCAAACCATCCGCACCATCGTCTTGCCGAACTCCATCAGCGGCATTCTCACGGGCGTCATCCTCGTCGTTTCCCGGGCCGCAGGTGAGACTGCTCCGATCATGCTCACTGGCGCGGCGGCTTACCTGCCGCTGGCGAATACGTTTCCAGAGAAACTCATGCCCTACTATTTAGGAGATCAATTTCTGGCCCTAGCCATGCATCTCAACGTCATCGCCCGGGATGTGCCGAACATGCCCACGTACATGAAATTCGGCAGTGCCTTAGTCATGCTGCTCCTCATCCTGCTTATCAACAGTGCTGCCATCGCCCTGCGCGTTAGGCTGCGGCGGCGGAAACGCTGGTAAATTTATTTCATCCCTCATGGATCACCCACATCTGGAATTCAAAAACCTCTCCGTCCACTATGGCGACAAATGCGCGCTGGATCGCATCAGCATCCAAGTGCCCCAGCACACCGTGCTCGGCATCGTGGGCCCGGCTAACTCCGGCAAGAGCACGCTGCTCAAAACCATCAACCGCACCATCGACTTCATCACCACTGCCAAAGTCACCGGCAACGTAGCCCTAGCCGGAGAGGATGTGGATGAAATCAAGAACGTCTATAGCTTACGCCGCCGCATCGGCATGGTCTTCCCGCTGCCCGTAGGCCTGCCGCTGAGCATCTATGAGAACGTGGCCTACGCGCCCCGCCGCATGGGGATTCACCACAAGTCCGAACTGGATCCGCTGGTGGAACGCTGCCTGCGGGATAGCGTGCTCTGGGACGAGGTAAAGGACCGCATGGACATGCTCGGCACCAAACTTTCCGGCGGCCAACAGCAGCGCCTCACCCTCGCCCGCGCCTTATCCTTAGAGCCAGAAATCTTGTGTCTGGACGAATTCAGCATCGCCATTGATCCCGTGACCACCATGAAAATCGAGGAAGTGCTCATGCGGCTCAAGGAGCGCATGACCATCATTTTAGTCACCAACCTCACGCAGCAAGCCAAACGCATGGCGGACCACGTGGCGTTTCTCAATGCCTCCCAACTCATCGAGTGGGGGACCAACGACCAAATGTTTACCAACCCCAAACTGGAACTCACCGGACGCTACCTCAACGGTGAATTCGGCTAAGCCCCCATGCCTGCCTCTCTCATTCCTCTAGCCGCTCGGATCGAGCTGCCGAACAAAGACCGCTTCTCCATGCACGTGGAGGATTTCAGCCTCTGGTATGGCGATTTCCAAGCGCTCTTCAACGTGGACCTAGACATCCGCGCTGGGCTCATCACCAGCATGATCGGGCCGTCCGGCTGCGGAAAGACGACACTCCTGCGCTCCTTTAACCGCATCAACGAACGCTACGGCAACGTCAAAACCACGGGCTCCATTCGCCTGTTAGGGAAAAATGTTTTGGATGCAGACGTCTCCGTGGCCACCCTGCGCAAGAGCGTGGGCATGGTCTTCCAACGCCCCAATCCACTGCCCATCTCCATTTACGAGAACGTCATCTTCGGACTCAAGAGCCACACCCCTAGCGGCTATTATTCCAAGAGCGAACTCGCAGATCTGGTGGAATCCGCACTTACCGAGGTGGGCCTCTGGAGCGAGGTCAAAGACCAACTCCGCAAAAAAGCCACCGAGCTAACCCTGGAGCAACAACAGAAACTCTGCATTGGCCGTCTGCTACCGCTGAAGCCAGACATCATCCTCATGGACGAGCCCTGTTCCGCCTTGGACGCGGCGGGCATCGAGCGCATCGAGACATTAATCACGGAAATGAAAGGTCGTTTCACCATCCTCATGGTCACGCATAACATGGCCCAGGCCCGGCGGGCTAGTGATGAAGCCATCTTTATGCTGATGGGAAAAATCGTAGAGCACAGCGATACCAAAAAGCTCTTCACCAGCCCGGACCACGAGCAGACGATGATGTATATCGAGGGCCGCTACGGTTGAGCAGGATATGGGTAGGGATAGAGCCTGCGCTCCACCCCTCACTCAGAACCAGACTCGCAGATTTGACTTCCTTGGTCTCCGCGGTGCTACGATTCCCGCATCCGGCTCTCCAGTTAGCATTTTATTCCTTCTTTTCGGAGGCTTATTTTTAACCCGAAAAACAGCGATTGATGATCCTGCGCATAGTGCCTTTAGCCTGTGAATGGGCGTGGGCGTCTCGACAGCTTACCAGCTCAGGCGGGACGCCTAAGTTCCGCTCAAACGCTGTTTCCGGGTTCAACCCCACTAGATCTATCAAATCCGAGAAGAAAGTTGACCATTCCTAACGCTGGCATTCTAATCGACCCACGTTTGTTGGTGGGTAACTCTAGGACCAGCCATCGCATTTCGACAACCACCACCAAAAACCGCCCGTCACGTTATGCTAACCACCATCAAAGTTACCTCGTGCGGGCAGGATCAAAGTTACCATCCTTAATTTCAGGCAGAAATTACTGGTTTATGTATCTAACAATGATCAGCCAGCTTGCCCAACTCTATGCATCACAGATGGCAGAGCATATTTAGCCGTTTCCCCAAAGCGCTACAACGCTCTAGGAGCACCCATCGCTGGCACAGACCAGCTGGCTACAGAAACCTAGTGGATGTATGCCGATGGCACCCGCCGCCGTTGGGCACTACAACCGCCAACCCCAGACCGTGCGTTATACAGATGCGAGTGGAAACATCCACCACTACGATTTAGACCTCGCAGGCCGCCGCCTCCACGACCGCGTGGACACCCTAGCCGCAGGCATCGACGCTGCCATCCGCAGGATTTCCTACCTGCACGATTCCCATGGCCGCTTGAACCACGTCAACAGTTGGAGCACCACACCATAGGCAATCTGGCTAACTTGGAAATTTACGCTTTAGAAAATTTCGAGCAGGCCCGGGAACTCGCAAGGTTTCCGCTCAAGGCAGGCACGGAAGCGATCAGCAGCCGGTTTGCCAAAGTCCGCAGGGTCATCCAGGCGACTGGAAAGTTTAATGCCGAGGTCTTTTGCTAACCGCCGCAGACGTCCCTCCACGGGCCGACCGCCTGCGGCGGCTAGTTTCCACTGTGGTTTCAAGCGTCCCCGCACAGACGGAGCGATGGCGCTTGACCGCACCCCGCCGCTCCAGAACTATCCGCGCATGTCCATCTCTGGAATCCTTTCCGCCAAACTCCCCCCGCCCATTCCGCTCACCGTCCGTCGCTTCCGCAAGCCGAAGGCTAACCTGCCGCAGACGAAGCCGGAGCGGGATGCCCTGCTGGCTTTCATCCGCAGCTATGTGGAGCGAGAGCAGCCCGTGCCGCCCTTAGCTGGTGAGGAATTGCGCGCCCATGCCGAGGCCATCGTGGCAGAGTTAGGAATTGATAAAAATTACACGGACTACACGGGCGTGCTCTTTAGCAATGAACTCTGGCGCGAGACCCTGGCCACGATTCCTTTTGAAAAACGTCTGCTGCTGATGCCCAAATGCCTCCGCGTGGAAAGCAAATGCCCGGCTCCGTTCGATGAATTCGGCCTCCTCTGTAAACAATGCGGGCTCTGCTCCATCCAAGATTTCCAGAATGAAGCCGAACGGTTAGGTTATGCGGTGTTAGTGGCAGAGGGCAGCGCCATCGTGATGAGTCTCATTCAAACGGGCAAGATCGAGGCCATCGTGGGCATCTCTTGTCTGCCCGTGCTGGAGCGCACCTTTCCCTACGTGGAGGCCGCCGCCATCCCCGCCGTGGCCGTGCCGCTGCTGCAAGACGACTGCATCGATACCACCGTGGACATCGATTGGGTGTGGGACTACATCCACCTCACCAGTGAGGATAAGACGCGGCGACTGAACCTCAACGCCCTGCATGATGAAGTGCGGGAATGGTTTACCCCAGAAAGCCTAACGGCCCTGATGGGGCCCGCCGATGGCCATGCGGATGAGCTAGCCCGCGATTGGCTAGGCCGCGCGGGGAAACGCTGGCGGCCATTTCTCACCACCGCCACGAGCCAAGCCCTGCGCACCAATGCCGAGGCTCCGCTGAGTGATGACATCAAGAAGCTCGCCATTGCGGTGGAGTGCTTTCACAAGGCCTCGTTGATTCACGATGACATTGAGGACAACGATGCTCAGCGTTATGGCGAAGCCGCGCTGCATACGGAGCACGGTATCGCCATCGCGCTAAACGTCGGAGATCTCCTGATTGGCGAAGGCTACCGTTTGATAGCCGAGACGAATCTTCCCGCTCAACACAAGGCCACGATGCTGCGCATAGCCGCCGAAGGCCAACGCGAACTGTGCCGTGGCCAAGGCATGGAACTGGCCTGGAATCAAGCTCCAGAGCCGCTGGCGCCCTCACAAGTGCTGGAAATTTTCCGTCGGAAAACCTCGCCTGCGTTCTCCGTGGCGCTGCACATTGGCGCGTGCTTTGCGGGTCGTTTTGATGAGTTAGAGGAAACGCTCAGCGCTTACAGTGAAGCGTTAGGCATCGCCTACCAAATCCGGGATGACCTAGATGACCAAGCTGAGGATAACCACGCTAACGGGGAAATGCCGCTGCGCCCAAACATCATTGAAGCCACCGCCCGTGAGCGTTTCTCTGGAGACCTGACCAAGGCCCGCGAGAACTGCCTGATGCTGCTAGAGCGCTACAAGGAACAATCCATCCGCAGCCTCCAAGACCTGGAGAACCCTAATTTAAAAGGCCTGCTCCGTCGCATCGTGGGCAAGATCTTTAATGAGTTGCAGATCAAAGGCTGGTGCCGGGAGCACGAGGCCAAGCAGACGGTGGTGCCCGCAGCCTAGCACAGAGTGGAAACACGCTAAGTCCAGAGGTCTGAGGGCACGGGCACCTCAGGCGCACGTTTGCCGAGCAAGTCACTGAGCGATGCCACCTCTGCTAGCTCTTCCTCTGCCAGTTGGGCCAGCCAGCCACGTTGCCAGACGCTGCGTTGGCAGGAATCCACGAGCGTTGCAGAACTGCGGAGCGGAGCATTTTTTTCTGGCAAAACCACGGAGCGGAACGGCGGCAGATTACTAAAGGCGGAGCCCTCGATGGGGAGCGCGCCTAGCACCTTGACCTCCTCCGCGCGTGGGATCCAAAAGACGCGATACAGCACGCTATCCAGATATTTTTCCAAACGCTGATCCGCCGTCCAGGCCTCCTGCGGCAAATGTCCTAGCAGCTCCCGACAGAACGCCATGGCCTGATCCTGCAAAGGCGCGATGAATTTTTGCACGTCCGCTGGCGGAGCTGCCAGCACTGGCTGCACGCGGCCCGCAGCATCCCGTGCGAAGCCTATCGATTTCCCTTCCGTGCCGGAAATGAAAAGTTCGATAAAGTGCCTAACAGGATAGAGCAGTTGAGCGCGGGTGGGCATGATTTCATCCCCCGTGGTGACGGGGATGCCGCCGCTGGTGAAATACCACGCGTGCAACTCCACCCCCGCCCGCCGCGCGTGGGCGGGGCCTAGATAGGAACCGAAGAAGCACATGCGTAGCGGCGGCTCCTGCACCAACGCCCGGCTGAGGTAGCGCGGCACGCTGCCCGTCCAGCCTACATCCACAAAGGCCGCGCGCGCAGCAGTGTAGCCGTGCTGCGTTAGGTATTCCGCCAAGGCCGTCCGCGCCTCCTCCTGCGCACCCTGCGCAGCGGGCCAATGCGCTTGGAGAATCGCGAGCAAGCGCGCACGGCTCGTCGGTGCTAGCCATTTCCCAGTCGCATCTACTAACGTGAAGTCCACCGCGCCAAAGGCGTCCGTCACTGCCCGCTGCGCAGCCAGCACCTTTGCCAATCCGGCCCGCCGGAGCACGATCCCGGATGTGAGGTTCGGCTCTGCACTCAGGCATTCCTGCGCCCACGTTTCCTGGCTCTCATGCCGCATCGCTAACAGCACGGACTCGCGCGAGATCCCCACGTAATGATGCGTGCAGCACGGCCCCCACTGCGCATCCATCAACGTGAAAAGCTGCTGGAGCCAGTAGCCATCGCGCGCCAGGAAATAGAGCGTCTGGAGCCCCTGCTGCCGCACCTGCTGGCGCAGCCACAGCGCATAGCCGAAGAGCAGCGGACCCGCTAGCTCATACCCCAGCGCGCCTGGGAACGAGGCTACGTGCTGTTTCCGATGTTTCCTGGCTAAGCCCACCGTCAGCGCGCACAGCAGATCATCCTGCCAGTCGCACGGCGTCACCACCTCATCGAAAAATGGGGCCTCCCCCGGCTGGTCACGGAAACGCAGCGCGTCCATGCCAGCGGCCTGCGGTTGGATCACATCAGCTAGGGAGTTATCGCCCACATGGCGCGTCGTGGCGGCGGCCCAGCCTTGATTCTGCAAGACTTGGGGCAGCAGCCGCCCCTCAGCTTTGCTCACGCCCGCCTCACTACTAACGGTAAGACCGGGCACGGGGAAATCATGTTTCCCCAACCACTCCCGTAGCACCGCCGCTGGCAGATACATGTCACTGACATAGTGAAATGGAGCCGTGCGGGACCGCAGACTGCGCAGCATCAGCGGATTCGCATAGAGCAGCGATGCCTCCACTGCTAACTCAATTTCCTGCGCGGCCTGCGCCTGCGCAGCACTCCAGCCTAGCAGCTCCTGGAGGGCGCGGTAAATGGCGTCCCAGTGGACATCGTGACCACTGGCACTGGCCAGCCGCGCCTCACGAAAAGCCAGCGCACTAGCCACCGGGATTCCCCGCTGCTGTAAATGATGCGCCACCAGCAGGAACCCCGCCGAGGAATGCCCGATCGCGCGATGCAGGCACGTATCAAAGACATCCACCGTGAGCTGCTCCGCGCCTGCCAAGAACTCCGTCAATTCTGCCGCCGGGAGCGTCAGCGCTTTCACCGCGCCTAACCGAGGCCATTTCCCCCGCACGGGCTTGGCGAGCGCGGGCGGCGGGCGGGACCACCATTTACGGTCGCGCGGTGGTGGTGGTGGGGCCGCCTTTGGCGTACGGACTTGGGCGCGCTCTAGCAGAGTCTTGGTGGAACTCAGCAAGGCCCCGCCTAACGAGCCAGCAGAGCCCGGCAGCCCGCGCCAAGAGTCCGGCCATCCGGTGGCGCAAAGTTGCTGCCACTCTGGCCGCTGGTGCAGACGAGCCGCCGCTGCGCGCAGACTGCGTTCCCGCACCAAGGGCGAGCGCGTAGGCAGCAGATCCGCAAAGAATCCATCCCCTGCCAGCATCTGCAACGTGGGCAGTGGCCCCCGCTGCGCCCACGCCCACGGCAGCAATTCCCACAAGGCCGGATGTGCTAGCAACCAAGCGCAGCCCGCATCCTCCAGCAGCGCGCGGCGTTCCCCCACCAGCCCAGACAGCCCCGGTGGTAGCTCCCACAAGTCCCCCGCGCTGATCCACGGACGCGGTAGCTCCGGTCCTAACAGCGGCCCCAGCGCAGTCCATTCCCCGCCCACCTGCGCCTTATGCAGCGTCCCTGACATTTCCCCATACACCACCGATCCCACCCCCGTGGCCAGCCATTCGCCAGCCGCTGCCAACCAATCCCGCTCCCGCACATCTCCTAAATTTAGCCAACTCAGAAATTGGCTCGGCGGTAAATCCTCCAACGCCAATCCCCAGCCGCCCGCCGTTAGCGGCACCAAACCTACCACCTGCTGCGCCTCCAGCCCATAACGCCGCACCCGGAAACGCAACGCGTCCGCGAACTCTGGCGGACAGACCAACACCAGCTCCTGCGGAGCCGGGAAAACCTTCAGCGAACGATCCAACCACGACCACGCTCCGGAAAAAAAACCGAGCGTGAGAACGTGAGCAGAAGGCGGAGGCATGAGCAAGTGAGACAGGGAAAACTAAGCCCGGAGGCTACCAATGCCCCCTGCCCCTGCAATCAGAAATGCTGCCACCCACCGCAGAGAAGGGAAACCCACAGCGCATCCCCTGCGGTGGGCGGACAAATGTGACATTTCTTCTTGCAACGCTGGTGCGCCTGCCTAAAGCATTCCTCCCGCCGAAAATGCCTAACAGCATGGATCAGCAAGCGCGGTTAGCTCAGTTGGTAGAGCAGCGGACTTTTAATCCGTTTGTCCCGGGTTCGAGCCCCGGACCGCGTATCTCTTCAAATCAGCCTCCAGTAAGGGATAGAGAGATTTTAGGAACTAGATCATGCTAGACCTCATGCGCACCGAAACGCGCCAAAAAGCACCTTATAACACGATTTTAAGCACCAAATAAGCACCTGTTAGGTTTTGCGATAACATGTTTTTGTTGCGGGATGGATAGCTTAAGTGACTGCTGGCCAGCATCGCCAAGACGGGTTCGCTGGCGAGGTTGCCTCCGCCTTATGATCCAGCCGACGAGCCAAGAATGGCTTCAGGGGCTTTTTTCTGTCGATGTAAAAGTCCGCGGTCACACGCGGTGGCGGACCAAAAACCCCCGAGAAAAAATGACCTCCCCAACCCATTTTAATGTTTCTGCTTTTAATAGATTCCTTGACCGTGGTGGGCCGTGCTGCGGTGTCATGCCTCGGCTCTGAGTTTTCAGCACCAGACTACACGCGCCAGCAGCAGCCAAACTGTCTGCGGAAAAACAATGATTTGATAGGCTCTAGCACTAGGCGGGCGACTTTGCCGGGCGTGGTCTAGCTACCTGGGCTTGCTCCATGAGAAGTTGCACAGAGTCCTTGATCCACTGGAAGTCTGGCGATGCCGTCCAAAGCTGGTTGGCTTCGTTGATGCTGAGTGGGCGCTGGCGCTGGGTTTCCTCATGCCGCTGCCAGCGGGCGCGGGCTTTGGAAATGTGGGAAAGAGTCATGGTTATTTACGTGCAGTTTGATCGTTGAGGAACTGCTGCGTCTCCCCCCGCAGGAGCAATTCAAATGGGCCGGAGAACGCTCCCACTCCCCGCCATTTGCGGTTGTAAAGGTGCCGACGCACAGGCTCGCGTTCATGGCCGGGGAGGTGGTCTATGCCGTCGGGCGCGGACATTAGCAGGACAATATCCGCATGGTTTACGGGGCCTTTACTCTCGCGGACATGGCGCATTTCCGGCGTGTCGCACGCTTCTACGTTGTCGTTTAGCTGGGCGGCAAAGTAGAGCACGATATTGAGTTCTTTGGCTAGAACTTTGAGACGTCGGGCGTCTTCTGCGATGGCTTGCTCGCGGGTGATGTTGCGGCCATGCTGGCTTGCTAAAAGCTGTAGGTAGTCCACCATCAGCACGTCCAGTCCCTTGGTAGCCTTGTGGAGTCTGGCCCGATTTTCCACCATGTCGATCGTGAGGCTGGCTTCCGTGTCGATGGTGATGGGGAGCTTGCCGCCACTGGTTGCCCGCAGGAGCGCGTCTTTCGTGGCCTTGGTGATGGGCTGTCCTGCTTCGGGGGAGAAATCGGCAGCGGGGACTCCGGTAAATGCGGCCAGCGTGTAAGCGGCTTCATCGGCATCTGCGGACTCCATAAACATGCACAAAGTTTTGTGGCCTGCCTTGCCGCAGTTCAGCGCGATCTGTCGGAGTAATGCCGTCTTTCCGACATGGCGGAGTGCTCCTATAAGGACTGCCTGTCCGCGTCTAGGGCCGCCCCGTGTCCTGCTGTCAATGGCAGCGATGCCCGTCCCGATAGCGGGGGACTTAGGCACGCCTGATTGCAGATTGTCGATTAGATCTAACCACAACTCATTGAGGGGATTGCCGTAGCTGGTGGCGGTGGTGGCCTCGCACGCGGCTATCCGGGCTTTCAGGCTCCCTATGACCTCACTAGGATCAGGTGTGGATCCCTGGTCGGTTAGCTCCTGCAAGGTCTGATAGCAGGCTGCGAACGTCTTCCGATTCGTGGCGCAATTCTTGACCTGGGCTAGGAAGTGCCCGCAGGTGTCCGGGTGTGGCGTGCCCGTGGTCAAATTTGCAAATTCTCCTGGATTGATCCCGCTGGCCAGCATGGCCGGGACCAGGGCCGCAGGCACGATGGGCGTTCCTTTGCCGTGCTCCTCCCGCAGCATCGTGAAGATCTTGCGATTTCCTTCATCGTAGAAATCAGCCGATTCTAGGCACGTAAGCGCTAAGGTTAGGCAGGGCGTCGGATTATTGATTGCGAGCCCTAGGAAGGCGCGTTCTGCGTCAAGGTCGTTGGGTAGAGGAACGGTAGGGGCGAGCGGGTTGTGATTGAGATTTTGGTTCATGGTAAATGGTGTGGTCTGTGATTGTTGGTGAGGGTGGGAGGGTTAGCGCAGGACGTATTGCGGCTCGGATCTAGGCTTCGTGGGACGTTCACCGGGGCGGGGAGGCGGAGCGTAAATCCCCGTCCAGCCATTCTTGATGGCGTTCTCGATAGCTGTGATGGCCTTGGCCTCGCCCCATTCTAGGAAGCCTTGCAGTTGCAGCTTCACGGCTTGCGCAGTGAGCGGCTTGCGGATTTCTAGGCGGTGATCCTCCCACATGCGCCAAGCCTCCACGAAAGCGCGGCTCTGGAATGGTAGGTCTGATACGTCCGCCTGGAACGGTTCGCGCCTAGCCTTTTTGGCGGAAAGCCTTGGCTTGTCAGGAGTGGGTGGGTGGATCTCATCGTCGTTCCGGGGGGGGGCGGACGGATCGAGAAGCCCCGTCCAGCCATTCTTGATGGCAGTCTCGATGGCTTCTATAGATTTGGCCTCGCCCCATGTTAGGAAGTCGCTGGATTGGCGTATGAAGGCACTTTTAGTGATCGGCTTGCCTATGCTTTTGCGGTGATCCACCCACATTTTCCAAGCGTTCATAAAGGCTCGGCTCTGGCGGAAGGGCAGGCTTGAGGTGGGCAGGCGGGGCAGTCGCTTTGGTTTCCGTTCAGGCTTTGGCTTGTCAGGAATTATTCTGTCAGGCGAAAGCGAAAAAGAGGAATCACCCTTTATGGTTCTTTCTGGTTCTCTTGTGGTTCTCTTATGATTCGTCTGAAGTGGCTTCAGGGGTGGGGTGACGCCATTACAGGGCTGCCCTGAACCTATTTCAGAGGTGGGGTGAAATGGCTTCAGGGGTGAAGCGGCTTCAGGGGTGGGGTGAAGGCGGTAGCTGCTACTTACCCGCCCCCCGCCGCGCACCACTTGCACATGCCCGCTCTTTTCAAGGCTGCCGATTAGACTGATAACATGACGTTCTGAAAATCCAGTCTCCTCTGCTAATCGTTTTACAGACGGGTTGCATTGGCCACTGGCATCATTCAGGTGATCCGCCAGCATAAAGGCAATCGCCCTCTCTCCCCGTGGAAGGCCTGACTTTTTGAATGCCTTTATCATCTGCCAGCTCATGCTGCCCCCTTTCCATGAAAATCCAGTTCCGCGTGATCCGCAGGAGGTTCGTATTTCCTGGCCTTGTTTCTATCGGCTATCCGTGGACGCAGATTCCAGTGGCTAAATTTTCGGGCAATGTCTCCGGCCCGGAAGTGATCCACATGGCGGATGGGTGCCCTGTGATCGAAGTTCCAGGAGTCGAGCCCGTTGCGTCCGTATCTGGCCAGTAAAGCGCGGGCTGTCTTCGATCCCAGCGCCTGCATGATACCTCGGAACTGTGCGCGGTGGCACCACAGGAAGGCGGCTACCGTGGGGACGCCTAGGGTGGCTGAGGTGCGCTTCGGCAGTGTATTCCTCCGCGCTCGCCAGCGGATCATCAGACGTTCCTGGACGTTGTAAAAGCCGTCTCTAACCTGATAGGCTAGACCTTGCTTTCCGTGGCGTTGCCGCCTGCCTGCCACGGCACGCGCTGTGGGTGCGGCGGCGGGCGATAGCTGAAAATTTAAGTTCGTCTTCATCGTGAAAATACCCTGTTGCACTCGGCCCTTATCGTCGTAGCATAGTGGTATCCTAAACCTTTCTATGCCCCGTCTATGGCCTCCGCGCTGTGGGCGGGGTTTTTCGTTAGGGGTTAGGCTCTGGCGTTGATCGTTTGCTTGGCTAGGAAGTCTGTGAGGGCCTCCGGGCGAAAGCGCACGGCCCGGCCAATCTTGATGAACTCGATGGACTTGGAGAGCATAATACCGTCCAATGTGCGGAGGCAGACGGATATGGACTTGGCGGCTTGTTTTTTTGTGATTAACTGAAGCATTTGATTTGATAGGATCTTAAACCCGGCTTCCGCCAGCGCGCCTAATTGCTCGCTGATCGTTGCCGATGCCTACAAAACCTCACAAGATTCCGTTTGCTAACAGCACAGCAAGATAGCCCCCCAAACGCCTGCAAATTGCGTTGGGGGGGCTATTTTTTCGCCACACGCCTTGCCTGTGTCAATCCGGTTAAACCGCACTCACTCCAAAACTTACCCTGATGCTTGGAGGGCGGGAATGCCCCTCCTAGCTCTACCAAACACATTTTAATTTCCCTTTTTGTCGGCAGTGCGCCAGAATCCCTGACATACGCCTTGAAGCATAGCAGGGCAGCCATCGGCAACGCGATTGCCTTACCCTCTGCGGCGGGCCATTCTGCTAGGATCTGCTTTTGAACTGGGGTCGTCCCTTTGATCGTAACTACCTTTGCATTGCTTGACCGGGTGGGGCTGGGCGCGGGGTGCATGATTAAGGCTAGACCATCATTCAGTGATGCCTGTAACTGTCTCCCGATGCGGATTTTGTGCCCCGTGAGCAACGACGCAAATTCTGAGCCTAACGATAGGTGGATTGTTTTCCCGATCATTTCATAGATCTGTCCTCGCATGTGTTCGTCACTAGCGATGGTGTCTAACCACTGGCATTGTTGCGCTATTTCGAGTAAGATGGGAGCGGTCGCAAGCCCCCGGCTGAGCCGCTTGGCGGATTCCGGCATGGCGTTTAGTTTGGCTTGCCATTCCTTACTAGCCTTTTCGGCTAGTTCAACTTGTGCTTCACCCGTCGCCTGCCGATAGTCCCGGTTGTATGCTGGGAGCGGGGGCGGCTCCATTCCCGCTAGCTGATTAAAACGCTTCCGCAAGTCGCCCGTGAAATCCACACTCGGTTTCTCTTGTGGTTTGCTACTGTGGCAGATGCCGATCTTTGGCCAGGAGTGCTTTTTCGTTGTAGTGCCATCTCGATGCTTTACCTGTGTAATGATAGGTTCGTGGGCAGGCAAGGCGGCTTGGCGCTGCTGCTCTGCTAGCATAGCCGCTTCCGCTTTAACGATCTTGTCATGGCGGTCTTTAGCGGCCTGTAAGCGGGCTTGGTCCTCGGGGGAGAGGTTAGTGGATTTCTTTTTTGCGGCCATGGATTGCGCGTGGGCGTGCTTTTGTGATTGAGGCTAGGCAACTTCCATCCACCCTACTCCGCCAGCTTACGAAGCTCTGCCAGGGCCTTGGCCGTCTCTCCGTGGGCGTCCTCGTAGGCTTCCACTAGCGCTAATAATTCCCGCTGATACTCGCGTTGCACTGCGTTTAGTTTCCTCACGGCCAGCTTGGTGCAGATGGTGGTGGCGTCATCATAGGCATCGCGTGAGCGGATGGGCGCTAGGGCGCAGAGTCCCCAGAGCCCGGCTATGGTGTCGGGCAGTGCAAAGGTGTCTGTGGCTAGGGTAGGCATCGGCGGAAATAGGGAGCGTGCGCTTGCTATAAAGTGCGCTTCCATGCGCCTTTAGAGTAGGTAGCGTGAGGCATGAAGTCAAGGAGGTAAACCCGCTGGCCCTGGTAGTGGAGAGCAGTAATGAGGCGATATTTATTCCCTGCTAAGTTGAAGATGGTGACGGGTTTGAGGCTGCCCACGCGCACTAGATCTGCGTGGGGAAAGTCGCGTCGCACGTCCACCAGGGAATGCCAGTGCGCCCGGCTGGTGACTTCCAGCCAATGGAGTAGGGCCGGGGCGGCGTCACTGTGGATCTCTGCCCATGCGGTGAGGGTGGATGGCTTGATGATGCGCATGGAGTGATGCTAGGAGGCGGCCTGCCGTGCTGGCATCGGAATCACCTTTTCCCCAGCGTCCGGCGTAATGTTGAAATAATTCTCGGCCTCGCGCTTGGTGACTAGGGCTTTGTAGTTCCGGTGGATAACGGCGGGGGAGTTGCCCGCTTGGTTAGCCACAAAGGCGGCATCGGCTCGGCTGGCCATGAGGTAGGAAATAAAACTGTGGCGGGAACCGTTGTCCTTCCACTGGAATCCGATGGCCTCCCGGTAGGCGTCTAGCTGATAGCGGTAGGCGTCCGGGAGTGGGGAAACGGGGCCGTGGCTCTTGGCCAGCGGTGCCAGCCATGCCTGCAAGTTAGGGGTGATCTCCACCAAGCGGCGGGCGGCGGTCTTGGCCACGCCTGCGGAAATATCAATATGCCCCTCTAGGAGGTTCACCTTATCCCAAGTCAGCCGTAGCACCTCCGCGCTTCGCAAGCCTGAAAAAAACTGGATGGCCATCGCGGCCCGGATACGCTCTGGGCACTGCTGCATGAAGCGGGTGACTTCCGCTGGGGAGAAGATTTCCGGCTGGCAATCTGTGCGATCCTTTGGCGGCTTGACGGTGGCGAGGGGATTGCGATCTAGTTCGCCCCGCTTCACGGCATCGGTAAAGAGCGGGGAGATGGCGAGCCGGAAATTGCGCTGCGAGACGGCGGAGAGTTGCAGCCCATGCAGCCACCGCGCTATTTCCTCACCTTGCACTGAGTTCAGGCGACGCTTGCCGAATTTCTTGGTGAAGCGGGCCAGCCTGACCCGCGTGCCGTCGATGTGGCGCTTGCTAAGTCCCCGACGTTCCAAGCTATGGATCTGAGCGTCTGCGGCATCTGCCACGGTCAAGCCCACGGCAGAGCGTTCGTGATCCTGGAAATATTGGCGAAGGGCATCAGCTAGCGAGGGCGGGGACTGCCAGCCTGCCACGCGCTGATAGAAGTCCGCCACGGCTCGTTTGTCTGCATCGGTAATCAGGGAGGCGGCGGCGGTGCCTGCGTTCGTAACCTCGATGGTCCAGGTATCGAAAATCGCCTTGGCCTCCATTTGGGTAGCGCAATGCTTGATCCTCACGCGCTTCCCGTCCTTGCGCATCACTACAGAGGCCACGCGCCCCGGCTGATTCGCACGTTGCAGGGTAATCGTGGCCCCACCCATTTTAGTTTGGGAACGAGGCTGGCGGGCGGACTTGCTGAGTTTAGGCATGGTTCTGCATTACCCCGCAGAGTTCCGCAATCAAGCGAAATAAGCACCAAATAAGCACCTCGATGCTTCCTTTCCCTATTAAATGTGGAAGACAAACGGGCTTTTAATCCGTTTGTCCCGGGTTCGAGCCCCGGACCGCGTATCTCTTCAAATCAGCCTCCAGTAAGGGATAGAGAGATTTAAAAAAGTGGCGCAGCGATTCCTTCCCGGTGGCCTTTGGGCACGCTCCGCCAGGGCTGGTCTGGAGGGTATCTTAACGAGGATGGCTAGCCCCGCGCTTAAGGATTCGACAACGCCCCGTTTCCCATTAAATGCCGCGCTACCGTTTCCCCCTACCCTTATTGCTTATGATCCTACGTTCCCTCCTTCCTGCGTCTGCATTGCTCGTCAGTGTGCTGCTTTCCTCACCTGCTAGCGCGCAGCGCTTAGATCTGAAAAAAGGCGACCACATCGCTATCGTGGGAGCCTCCCTAGCCGAACGCCAGCAGCACCATGGCTGGCTGGAGGCATTGATCCATCAAGCCAATCCTGAGTTGAATCTCACGGTCCGGAATCTCGGTTTCTCTGCGGATGAAGTGAACCTCCATCCGCGCTCTGATGAAGTGCCCCCGACCACCTATTTCCTCAATATGAAGGCCGGGGATCTGCACACTAAGGCGGGCAATACCGACGTCGTTTACAAGGCTGGCAGTGATTTCCATGCCAGCGTGATCCTGGCGTATTGGGGCTTCAATGAATCCTTCCGAGGGCCTGCGGGCGTGGCGGACTTTAAGAAGAACATGGAGAAGTATGTGGCGGACACCCTAGCCGCTGATTATGGCGCAGGGAAGCCTCGGCTGGTGTTGCTCTCGCCCATTGCCCATGAAAATTTACACAACGAACATTTCCCAGATGGCAGTGCGAACAACGCCAACCTCGCGCTCTACACCGCCGCGCTAGCCGAAGTGGCCAAGGCTCAGCACGTGGCTTTTGCAGATCTTTTCCATGCTTCCCAAGAACTGTATGCCAAGGCTGCGCAGCCGCTGACGCTCAATGGCATCCACCTCACGGAGGCGGGGGATAAGGTGCTAGCCCCTGCGATCTATCAGGCCATTTTCGGCAAGGCTCCAGCCTCCACGGATGATCCTAACGTGGCCAAGATTCGCACGGCGGTATTAGATAAAAATCGGGAATGGCATCATCGCTACCGCACGGTGGATCAGTTTAACATTTTCGGCCAACGCAGCCGCATCAAGTATGAAGGGGTGGATAATGCCACCATCCTGGGCGAGGAATTAGCCCAGCGTGATGTCAAAACTGCCAATCGCGACAAGGCCGTGTGGGCCGCCGCGCAGCATAAACCGTATGTGGTGAAGGACGATAATTTACCGAAGGTGGACCTCACGCCGCCGAACCGTCCCGCCGCCGTGCCCTACATGGACCCGGAGGAAGCGATCAAGCATCTGAAGGTGGCGGCAGGCTGTAAAGTGGAGTTAGTGGCATCGGAAATTTCCTTCCCGGATCTCATCAATCCTGTGCAGATGAACTTCGATACCAAGGGCCGCCTCTGGATCGCAGCATGGCCCGCGTATCCTGAAACGATGCCCACGACGACGAACTTTGACAAGCTGCTCGTCTTCGATCTGGACCCCAAGACGGGCAAGGCGGTGAAATGCACGACGTTTGCGGATGGACTGAATTGCCCCACCGGATTCCAGTTTTATAAGGACGGCGTCATCGTCATGCAGTCGCCTGACCTTTGGTTTATCCGGGATACGGATGGCGATGGCAAGGCCGACACGCGGGAGCGGCTGCTCAGCGGCTTGGATGCGGCGGACTCTCACCACGAGACGAACTCTATCTGCTATGAGCCCGGGGGCGCGATCTACCTCAGCGATGGCACCTTCCATCGCACGAATGTGGAAACGCTGTTGGGGCCGATCCGCAATGTCAATGGAGCCATCTATCGTTTCGAGCCGAACACCAGCAAGTTCGAGCGCCATGTGCCTTATACCTTTGCCAATCCACATGGCCGCGTCTTCGACTACTGGGGCAATGATCTGATTACGGATGCCACGGGCAATGCCAACTACTTTGGGC
>JAYVOP010000066.1:0-31355 GCA_043757865.1 Verrucomicrobiales bacterium
TAAATGCCATTGATACCCCTCACGGCTAGAGTCGTAGGTAAAGAGCGGATCGTTAGGGGTGAATTTTTTCCGCAGGGATCGCGCCAGCATCGCATCCGCCGTGCGCACGCCCGGCCATTTTCTTAAACGCTCCATCAACCCTAACGCCCCGCCCGCATCCCCACAGTGGAAGACATATTGCCCAGGGGCATAAGCCGGAGCATCCACCTGCACCACGCCCACCGCCGCCGCCACCGTGGCGGCCTCCACGCCCTCCTCCAGCGTGACATGCACGCGGCAGGTGAGGATCAGCGGAGCCGCATGGGCTCCCCGGGCGCTGACCACCGCAGGTTCTTCGAGCAGGAAATTCACCTCGGCTAGGTCCGGCTGCGCAGCGCGGAGTTGGCTCATCCGTTGGCGCAGTTCCGCCGCGCTCAGGGGCTGCGGAAAGCTCTGCATCCGCAGGCTGCCCAGCGCTGGACGCACCGCCAGCCCTTGGCCAGAGACCACCAACCTGCGCAGTTGCCCACCATCCCGAATCATAAAGGCATCCCCCACCCCCGGAGTCGCTCTAGCCACTCCCAGGCTCCAGACGAGGAGGTATGAGATGAATACAAAACGGTGATAGGAGTATGTAAGTTGCATAGGTGAGGAGGGACCAAACGAGCCCGCACCTTATTCAACCACGTTAGAATAGGAAGCAAAATTTAGCGCGCCCTCCGAGCACCCGGAATCGCCCAACTCCAGTGGTTTCCGCCATGGGCCAGCCCTCCGCTGGCATCCTCGATCCTCCCAAACCGTAGATGACCGCGTAGAGTCAGGCCGCCGCTGCGGCATTGACAGCGCGGGGTGGAGGGGTTCCGTGGGGCTTGGTCTCTTGCCCCCTATTTCCCCCCCCATGTCCGCCTCCCTCTGCACTGGTCTCTTGAATCCCCGCGCCTTCACACGGCGGCAGCTCTTAGGTAAGCTCAGCATGGGCATGGGCGGGATGGCGCTGCACCAGCTCATGGGTGCGGGCGGGCTGCCGCAGCTACCGCATTTCCCCGCTAAGGCCAAGCGGGTGATCTTTCTGTTTATGAGCGGGGGCGTCTCGCAGTTGGATTCGTTTGATTGGAAACCCGAGTTGAAAAAGCAGTCGGACAAGAAGCCCGCCGGGGAGCTACCCGAATCTCTGCGGGGCGGGAAAGATAAATTTCTCCCTGGCATGGCCGGGCATCAGAGCCACTTCTACCTGGCGGGGAGTCCGTATCCCTTCAAGCAGCATGGGCAATCCGGGGCCTGGGTCAGTGATCAATGGCCGGAGACGGCTAAGGTGGTGGACGAGTTAGTGTTCATCAAAAACATGACCTCCGATGCGGTGAATCATGATCCGGCCATGATCTTTATGAACTCTGGTTCCCAACTCCCCGGACGCCCGAGCATGGGATCGTGGCTAAGCTACGGGCTGGGCCGGGCGAATGAAAATCTGCCCTCGTTCATCACGTTAGTCAGCAAGGTCACGGTGGATCAGCCGCTGAGTTGTCGGCTGTGGGATAGCGGATTTTTGCCATCTGAATACCAGGGCGTGCAATTCCGCGCAGCGCAGGACCCGGTGCTCTATCTGAATCCCCCGCCGGGCACCAGCCGGGAGGATAACCGCCAACTGGTGGACGCCCTGAAGCAACTGCAAGCGGCGGCCACGGTGCCGGATCAGGTGGAGACGGAGCTGAACAGCCGCATCTCCCAATATGAAATGGCCTGCCGGATGCAACTCAGTGTGCCGGAAGTCACGGATGTAAGTAAGGAACCGCAATCTGTCTTCGATCTCTACGGCCCGAAAGCCCGCGAGCCCGGCAGCCTGGAGGCGAACTGCATCCTGGCCCGCAGGCTGGCCCAGCAAGGCGTGCGCTTCATCCAGCTCTATCATCCGGGCTGGGATCATCATGGGAAACTGCCAGAGAAATTCCCCGCGCAGGCCCTCAGCGCGGATCGCGCGTGTGCCAGCCTCATCACGGATCTCAAGCAGCAAGGGATGCTGGATGACACGTTAGTGATCTGGGGCTCGGAGTTCGGACGCACGCCCTTTAGCCAAGGTAATATTAGCAATGCGGGCTCGTTCGGGCGGGATCATCATCGGAATTGTTTCACCTTCTGGATGGCCGGAGCTGGGGTAAAGAAAGGCCTGAGCTACGGGGAAACGGATGAGCTAGGCTACGGGGTGCCGCCAAATGCAACCACCGTGAATGACCTCCACGCCACGATGCTGCACCTGCTAGGGATCGACCACGAGCGCTTCACCTACCGCTTCCAAGGCCGGGATTTCCGCCTCACGGATGTGGCCGGCAAGGTGCTGCGCCCGGTGCTGGCCTAGCCCCACGCCAGCCGCCGGATTAGCCGAGGTGCGGCGGCAGCCAGGGGCTCCGCCTTCGGGGAGGTTTTTTTCGTTGGCAATGCGGTGGGAAACTTTTATGCCTCGCGGATGATCAAATTTCTCCTAACTCACGTTTCCCTCCTGATGATAACTGCCGCACTGAATGCTTCTGCCCAGGTCGCTTATACTTTAGCCCCGAATTGGCTTACGCCGCCGCCGGGGACGGAGACGATCGGGAATGGGCATGGGGAGATCTGCGTGGATGCGGCGGGTAATATCTACGTCAGCGTGGATGGAAAAGCGGAAGGGGGCATGCAGGTGTATGGGCCGGATGGGAAATTTAAAAGTTACTTAGCGGGCACGCCGGGCACGTTGCATGGGTTTACGATTCATCAGGAGGCGGGGGGGGAGTTTATTTATGCCACAGTGCTGGGCCAAGCGAAGTTGTTGAAAATGAAGTTGGATGGCACGGTGGTGATGACGATTGAGAAGGAGGCGTTTGGTGATGATAAGAAGGATAAGCTGAAGCTGACGAACGTAGCGGTGGCGGACAATGGCGATATTTATGTGGTGGATGGCTATGGGGTGGACTGGATCTTTCAGTTTGATAAAACGGGTAAGTTACTCAAGACCTTTGGGGGCCGGGGGGAGCCGTATAAATTATCCAACTGTCACAAGATTTTTATTGATCCGCGCTTCACTCCGAAGCGGCTGATGCTGTGTGATCGGGGGAATAATCGGCTGCTGCACCTTTCCTTAGAGGGCGAGATCCTAGGGGTCATTGTGGACCAGGATCTGCGGCGTCCGAGCAGTGCGTCATTTCATGGAGATCTGATGTGTGTGGCGGAAATCGCAGGGCGGGTGAGCGTCTGGAATAAGGAGGGTAAGCAAGTGGCTAGTCTGGGCGTGAATGATACCGCTGGCCAAACGAATACGCCCAAGGTGCCGCCCACAGACTGGCGGGAGGGGGTGGTGACGAGTCCGCATGGCATCACGTTCGATGCGGCCGGCAATATCTTGGAATGTGAATGGAATCAATTCGGCCGGGTGCTGCGTTGGAACAAGCAATAGCGGGTGAGGACCGCTGGGCTGGGCTGGGCCATGGGGCTGTTAGGGATGGCGTCGGCTCATGGGCATGGCGTCAATTTCCTGCTGGTGAAAGTGAAGCCCAGCCATGGTCAGGCGCGGGTGGAGATCACGGCGGACTGGGCGGAAAATCCGCTGATCCCATCCGCTGAGGCCGCGCAGAAGATCATGGCGGGACTGCTGCGGCTAACGGATGGGCAGCGCGGTGTCACCGTCGGACAAGCCACGGGGTTTACCTTTACGGAAACCACGGAAGTGGATCCCACCAGCCCCGTTCAACCACCGCGTGAGGCCGCTGCTGGCCCGCATCATTTCTTAACCGGGGTGACTGTTGAGCCGTTGAAGGGAGCGGCGTTTACCCTGAGTATTCCGAAGGGAAATCCGCACGATGTGATGCTGTGGACGGTGCCTGAGGCGGGGCTGGTGAGTCAGAAATTTTACCTGATCGCTGGAGATACGACGGAGCGCATAGCGGTGCCGCCTGCTGGGGAGCATTGGTGGCCGTGGCTGCTCGCCAGCGGCGGGGCGGGGCTAGCGGTGGTTGGGCGCTGGCTGCGGGGGAGGTCAGCGCGGAAGGCTTTGCAGGAGTAGCTCCAAGCGCTCCGGGTTGGTGCCAGCGGGCGGGTGATTGATCAGCCACTGGACATCCGCGCGGGCGGCGGGGAGTTGGTGCGCGCGGAAGAGCAGGCTGGCACGGGTTAGGCGGTCATCCGAGGCGGCGGGATCAATGGTGAGGAGGAGATTGAGGTAGGGCAAGGCGGTGGCCTCTGGATGCCCCCCGATGAGGTTGTGCAACATGCGCACCAGGATGGCGGTCTTGCTAGCAGGCGGTGGAACGGGCGTGGGGACGGGGCTGATGCTGGCTAGGTCGGCAGCAGTCATCTCTTTGCCATTTTCAAATAGATCAAAGCAGGGGCCGGGCTCAGCCGCAGCTGGGGAACGGTATTGAATCAGGAATCGGCTGGGAAAAGGGATGCCCTCCAGCGGGATGCCCACGCGCTGGGCGATCTCTAGACAGAGGACGCAGAGGGTGATGGGGAGGCCTTCTCGGTCGTCCATGACCTCGTTGAGATAGCTGTTAGATTTGCTTTCAAAATCCTCCTGACTGCCGTGGAAACCATGCTCTGCACAGAACCACCGCACGAGATGGCGGGCCGCTGGGAGGCTGTCTGCATGCTCTTCCGGGGCCAATGCCGCCCGGAATTCTGCGGCTAGGCGATCAATCTCCAGAAGGTAATCCGTCACCACTAACTCTGGGTTGTCTAACTTGGCGATGAGCAGGGCGGATTCCGCTAGATTTAGTTCCGCCTCGGGCTTGGCGAGGGCCTGCTGGAGGGCTACGCGCACGGATTCTTCGTGGATTTGGTGGCCGAGGGAGCGGAGGGCTTGGAGGCGTTTCTCCAGTGCGGCGGCCTCGGTTTCGATCTGTTCTTGGGTGGCTTCGGGAGTCACGCTGAGGGTATGCAACGCGGCTGGCGAGACTATGTCCGCCTTGGCGATGGCTGCAAATGCAGCCTCCAGAGCGGGGCCATCCGCAGGTAGGCGCGCGGTAGCGAGATCCGGCCCAAGGTGAAAGTCTTTAAACTCCGGCTCGGTTTGGCGAAATTTACAAACCCCGGCCCGCGCACCCCGTAGATGGCCGTCCGTAAAGGTGATGACCTCCACGCCATTGACAAAACAATGCAGGGCCTGCTCCTCCACCCGGACGCGGAGCAGATTCCACTCGCCTGGGCGGTAGGCGGCGGATTCTGCGTCCTTCAGAATGCTCCACTCGGACTGTTCCGGCCCCTCGAAGCGCGTGAGGCGGAGGTTGCCATTGGTGGGGTAGAATCCGTAGTGCGTGTCCGCGCCATCACCACAAAATGCTAATCCCGCAGCCCCGCTGGAGTCGGAAAATTTTACCCGAACGGAAACCTCATAGGGCAATGCGGGGGCCTCCGCTTGGAAAAAGCAATTCGTGCGCCCCCCGAAACCCTCTCCCGCGCCCTGGGCCAGGATGCGCCCGGCCCGCTGCCGCCAAGTGGTGTCCGTGGCGTGCCAGAGCTTGGGATTCAACTGCCCGATGGTCAGCCAGTGCTCCATTTTCACTGGAGCGGGATGCGCTAGCATCGCCTGCAACGTGGCCACGGGGATGGCGTATCCGAGATTGTCCGTCACGGCAGATTTCATATTGATGACGCCCCGCAGTTGGCCATCGGTATCGACCAAGGGACCACCGGAGTTCCCCCTCTCAATCGGCATCGCTAACTGAATCAGTGATTGCCCTTCCACCTCCCGCAGGGCGGAAACGATCCCCTGCACCACGCTATACCGTAGCCCCAGCGGATTCCCCATGGCCACCACGGCGGTGCCCTGCGGCATTTCCGTGCCGGGCCCCATTTTCAACGGCGGCACATCTACCGCTTCCATGCGGAAAATGATCAGATCATCTTTTCTCGACCAGCCGACGATCTCCGTAATTTTCGGGCGTCGCCCATCTTGTAGTTCCACCTGGATCGGCCGCGCCTCGCCTACCACATGGAGATTCGTAACTACCAATCCATCCCGCGAGATGACGAACCCCGTGCCCAAGCCCTGCGCATAGCCGTCTCGGCCCGCATTAATCACCGTCAACAAGGAGGGCCGCACCTGCTCCGCGATTTTATCCACGCCCAGGGCCACCTCCTCTCCGGTCATCACCGACCCAAAAATCAGCCACGCTCCCAAGATTAATTTACTCATGGACAGGAGCCTATCATCCGCAGGAGATCCTGTCCACCCCCAGCCCAGAAGAAATGTGCCACTGCCGACATTCTTTTTCTGATGCGCGAAAGAAAATGCCGCCTCAGGAAAATCTTGCTTGCGGAACAAACTTATTTTGCGCTATGGAAAGTTGTCCAGCCGGGGAGATAATTTTACAGATCAAAATGGAGAGAACACTCATTCTCAAAAGTAAGTTTCGCGAAAAATTTTATCGGCATGAACAAAAAATGCGTTCTACCTGCTTGAAAGCAGGGTGTTTTTTAAAAATTTCGATGTAAGTTGTCAACAAATATAAAATTCTTCTTGCTTTCTTTCTAGTTTTTATTAGAATGGGTAACGAGCAACTATGCGGGCATAGCTTAATGGTAAAGTTCCAGTTTTCCAAACTGGCCACGCGGGTTCGATCCCCGCTGCCCGCTCTCTTCGAAAAACCACCAAAAACCACGCACGATATGAAATCCAATACCCTAATCAGCACCCTGACGGTAGCCCTGTTGTCTGGCCTCGTGCCCGCCACTGCGGCTAATACCAAGACCAAATGCACGGAGGTCGTAGCTCACCTGGAAAGTGAAATCGCCAAGGAACCAGCCCGCGTCCTACTCTCAGTCGAAGACGCCTTGAATGCCAACGATACCTGCAGTTGCGCCATCATCAAAGCTGCAATCGCCACCTCCCATGCAGATTCTAAGCTCGTAGGCGAGATCGTTTCTACCGCCATTAACACGATCCCCACCTCCGCCTCCACGATCGGGGAATGTGCCTTAGCCGCAGCCCCAGACGCTGCCGCTGACATCAAAACCGCCATGCAAACCGTGTTAGGCCAAGGTGACGGAGCCGGTAAAGCCCCCGTAGCTTCTGCTGAGTCTGCTGGGAAAGAACCCATCTCTCGGAGCGGAAAAGAACCCATCTCCATGGGCAAAACCCCCATTGCCATGGGCAAGGAGCCCATCACCATCCCGCCCGCCAAGGTAGATGACACTGATCTGGCGATGCGCCCAGTGGACATCCAAGGGATCTATTTCTCCACCCCGAGCGCGCAGAACAAGATCGTGGAGAAGACGATTACCAAAGTGATCGAAATCACCAAGAAAGTTTATGTCCCCGTCCCAGCCACAAAATCTTAGGTAGGGGGAACCGACCAACTATTTCACCAGCGTTGCCTGAAACGGAGAAATTTTACTTGCTTGCTTTGGATAGACTTGATTAAAGTCCAACCTGCAATCTGAAAATTTAGCCCCAGCCCCTATCGCAATTCAGCATCCTCCAATCCGTTAGCTACCTAAACTGTTTTTTATACATGAACACCATCCTAAAATCATTACTGACCATCACCACTCTCACCGCAGGCTCCCAAGCCTTCGGTCAGGGCCTCCTCAGCCTCCGCCCTGCTCGCGATGAGTTTGAACGCAAGATGCCTTTTGCCGTCACCCTTAGTGCCGGGGCTGGCTATGACTCCAATGCCAATACCAGCAAGGAACACGCCAAATCCAGCAGCTACCTCAATGCTGGCGTGGGCATCGACTACCAAGGTGGTGACCGCCGCACGAACTACACCGTCGGGGCTTCCTACGGAGCTTTCTACTATCTGGACCCGCCAGATGGCTCTGATAGCTACCTGCAAAATGCACGAGTGAATTTCAGCCTCCGTCATAAGTTCAGCGAAACCACGAGCCTGACGGACAGCGCCTATGTGGCTTACGAGTTTGAGCCCAACTATGCCATTGGTTCCGGCACCACCCGCCGTAGCAATGAGTATCTCTACTACTACAACGACATCGCTCTGAGCCATGCTTGGAGTCGCACCTTCTCCACCACCACTGGCTTCACGATCAGCGGGTTTGACTACCAGAAGGGTGACAGTGAAGACTACAAATCCTACCTCTTCCACCAGGAGTTCCGTTATGCTCTCACTAAGCTGACCGCCCTAGCAGTGGATTACCGCTACTCCTTTGCTAACTACGACAACGGGTTCGGTGATTACACCTCCCAGTATTTCCTTGCTGGCTTGGATCACCACTTCAATCGCGCCCTCTTCGGCAGCTTCCGGGTTGGTGCAGAAATCCGGGATCGTGATAATGGTGGATCGAACAGCAATCCATATTTTGAGGGGAATTTAAGCTACCGTGCGGATAAGCACACCAGCTTCAACACCTACGCACGTTATGGCTTCGAAGACTCCTCCGTGGGTTCCTTCCAAAGCCGGGAAAGCTTGCGCGTTGGGGTCACTGGCAACCATGCTTTGACGGATCGCCTGAACTTGAACGCTGGCCTGCACTACATTCATGATACCTCCGAGGATTCCGCCTCTGGCGAAGGTGGCTTTACTGATAATGTCTTCTCCCTCGGGGCTGGCCTAGACTACGCTCTGTATAAGAACATCTCCCTCACCACCAACTATGGCTTTACCACCACCAGCTCTGGCAACGCCTCCCGTGAGTATAACCGTCACAACGTCTCCGTAGGCGTGCGTGCCACCTTCTAAGCGAGTCCTCGCTTCAGAATAAATTTCAGCGAAAGCCTCCGCATTCATTTGCGGAGGCTTTCTTGTTGGTAAATCAAAGCAGGTCTATGCCCGAACGAACTGATCCGATTGATTTCTATAACCGCGCCACTGCCAACGTGGAGCGGGAGGCCATTTATGGCGAGGCCCCCCTGCGCTTCGCCTACGAACATCCGGTGGGGCGCGCGGCCTTGGAATTGTTTGTGAAGCGCAGCCTGTTTTCCCGCTGGTATGGCTGGCGGATGGATCGGGCGGCTAGCCGGGCCAAGGTGCTGCCATTCATTTCCCAATATGGGCTGAATGTGGAGGAGTTTGCGGAGACTCCGGAGAGCTTCGCCACCTTTAATGAATTCTTCTACCGCAAACTAAAACTGAGCGCACGCCCCATTGCTGCGGGGGCGGATGAGATCATATTTCCAGCGGATGGCCGCCATCTGGGATTTGCCGATGTCTCCCGGATCGAAGGGGTGTTCGTGAAAGGGCAGCAATTCTCCATTCCCGCCTTGCTTGGGGATGCCTCCCTCGCAGAACGCTTTGCCCATGGACCCCTCGTCCTCAGCAGGCTGTGCCCGGTGGACTACCATCGGTTCCATTTTCCTGTAGCGGGCGTGCCCGGTCCGGTGCGCGTCATCAATGGCCCACTTTACTCCGTGAATCCCATCGCCCTACGTCGACGGGTGGCCTACCTCTGGGAAAACAAACGCACTATCACCTTGCTAGAAACGGAGCGCCTCGGCACGGTGATCTTGATGGAAATCGGGGCTACCAACGTCGGCAGCATCCACCAAACCTTTACCCCTGGCCAGCCCGTGGCTAAAGGCGCGGAGAAAGGCTACTTCGCCTTTGGCGGCTCCAGCACAATTTTACTCTTCGAGCCCGGACGCATTTCCCTAGCTGCCGATCTACAGCGCGAGTCCGCCCTGCCGCGCGAACTCTATGCGCGCATGGGAGAGTCGATGGGACGGGCTTGCGTGCCGAAAGAAACCTCACACTTAGGAATGTGAATCCAGGCGGTATTCGCATTCCGGCGGTATGAGGACGCCTCGCTGTGCTAACATCGGCGTAGAGAGCCACAAGGGTTTCAGGCACTACGGGCTTTATGACACGGTAGTGGCGCAGGAGTAAGCTGACCGCCTCGCCAAGCGGCAGGTCCATCCGGGTTAGCCCTAGCGCGGCGCTTGAAGAACGCGGCTAGATTCCTTTAACCGGCCCCGCGCCATCAGGATCGCGATCATCCAACATGCCGTTAATGTGCGGTCAACCTCAGGTACAATTGTGCCAACTGATTCGATCAGCATACTCCACTGCCCCGATCTCGAAATGCAGACAAATTTTCCCTGGGAAGCAGAGTAATGAAACCCTACGGCAAATCCGTAGCCCCCATTAGGAAACGATCACACTCGCGGGCAGCACCCCGGCCTTCATTGAAGGCCCAGACGACTAGACTTTGGCCGCGGCGGCAGTCTCCGGCGGCAAAGACGGCGGGGAGACTGGTGGTGTATTTTTCGTGCTCGGCTTTGATGTTGCTGCGCGCATCGCGCTCGACGTTGAGGGCGTCTAAGAGCGATTGTTCGGGACCTAGGAAGCCCATGGCTAGCAGGACGAGTTTGGCCGGGAGGACTTTCTCTGTGCCCGGGACGTGTTTTGGAATGAACTGGCCTTGCTCGTTCTTAGTCCACTCTACTTGCACGGTGTGCACAGCGGTCACGTGGCCATCGGCATCGCCTTCAAATTTGGTGGCGGTGGTGACGTAGATGCGCGGATCACTGCCGAATTTGGCGGCGGCTTCTTCTTGACCGTAGTCCATTTTATAGGTCTTCGGCCATTCCGGCCAGGGGTTGTCTTTGGCGCGTTGGTCCGGGCTGCGAGGCATGATTTCCACTTGGCACACGCTGGTGCAACCGTGGCGCAGGCTGGTGCCCACGCAGTCGGTGCCAGTATCGCCACCGCCGATGATGACGACATCTTTGTCTGCTGCTGTGATGTAGTTAGGGCCTTTCCTGTCATCCAGCACGGACTTGGTATTAGCCGTTAGGTAATCCATGGCAAAATGGATTCCTTTTAGCTCTCGGCCAGGGATGGGGAGATCTCGTGGCTTGGTAGCTCCGGTGCAGACGACGGTGGCATCGAAGTTCTTGAGCAGTGCCTCGGCGGAAATGTCGGTGCCCACGGTGGTATTACATTTGAACTGCACACCTTCATCTTCCAGCAGTTGGATGCGACGCAGCACGACTTCCTTTTTATCCAACTTCATGTTGGGTATGCCATACATGAGCAAGCCACCAGGACGATCTGCGCGCTCGAAAACGGTCACGGTGTGCCCCGCTTTGTTGAGCTGCGCAGCTGCACTGAGGCCAGCGGGACCGGAGCCGATGACGGCTACTTTTTTGCCAGTGCGTTTAGCTGGCGCTTGGGCCACCACCCAGCCTTCTTCAAAGCCTTTATCGATGATGGAAACCTCAATGTTCTTGATGGTGACCGGGGGGTTGTTGATCCCTAACACGCAAGAGCCTTCGCACGGAGCAGGGCAGACGCGGCCCGTGAATTCTGGGAAATTGTTGGTCTTGTGCAGGCGCTCTAGGGCGTCTTTCCACAGGCCACGGTAAACGAGATCGTTCCACTCTGGGATGAGGTTATTGACCGGGCAACCGCTGGCCATGCCGCTGATGAGCTTGCCCTGGTGACAGAAGGGCACGCCGCAGTCCATGCAGCGCGCACCTTGCTGCTTGAGTCCCTCCTCAGGCAAATGCAGGTGGATTTCTTTCCAGTCCTTGAGGCGTGAGATTGGATCGCGATCTGCGGGGAGTTCGCGGGAGAATTCGATGAAGCCGGTAGGTTTTCCCATGGGTGGTGATGCGGTGTT
Organism: Verrucomicrobiales bacterium; assembly: GCA_043757865.1. GTDB lineage: Bacteria > Verrucomicrobiota > Verrucomicrobiia > Verrucomicrobiales > V1-33 > JAGNEJ01. Next base: position 11,521 of record JAYVOP010000066.1, read on the forward strand.
AGAGGGGTGAAAATGGTGGTATTAGGCAAGGGCGTCCCAGTCTTTTTTGGAAATGTTCGCCTGCTTAAGAATTCGTTTGATCAGGTTCCAGTCGATGTCGCCCTGATGAGGGTTGGGGATAGGCACCGTGTGGCTGCCCTTACGCATGCCGGAGTAGTTTCCGCCTGGAAACGGCCCCACATAGCCTAGCAAACGTAATCTGCGCAGGAGTTCTTTACGGCTAATCGGCTTCGGCATATTCGAGCTTGAGGTTCAAATCTACGCCGCCGATGATCGCCAATTCATCGCCAAAACGTATCTTGATCAGCAGCCAAGACTCCAGCACGCTAACTAATTCATCGCGACAGCCTTCCAGTGTGGCACCTTCCGCCCAGAGTCCTGGACAAGAGGGCGCTGAGGCAAAATATCGTCCATTTTCCATCAATTCATATTGAGCTTCATGGAGGGCAGCGCTGATGTATTCTGTAATCATAAGGTGAGTTTAGCTCATTCGGGGCAGATTGCCAAGGGCGGGATTTTTTTGAGATGTTCTGGAGGGAGTAATGGAAGGCTGAGGAGCGTAAATGAGAGGAAGTCTTGCGATAGAAATGCGTTGAGTTAGGCTGGCTGGCGTTCCAGCGGACGCGATGACTAAGCAAATTTCGAACCCGGGCGACGGTTATTTTTGAATCATAGCCCTACTCGCCCTGTGCAAGCTGATTTTCTACGGAATTCTATTGGATGCCTGCTACCCGGTGCGTCGGCTTCGGCCGGCCGGGGCGGCAATGATCCATTTGGGAAATTTCCACCATCAGACCTGGCTGCTCGGCCACCGCATCCGTTAGCGCCTTCGCACTGCCGCAGCCAGCTTCGGGGGAGCGCCCTCTGCCCAGCCGGAGCGCGGAGTTGCACTCCTCTTCATTGGCTGCGCCCCATCCATGCGCTCATGCATCGGCTTGCGAGATGCAGCGTAGAGCGTCAATCTAAATGTCCCATTCACCCTTGCTAAGCTAGGCTTGCCGTTGTGAGTAAATATTATCTGTCTTTTTGTTAAAGCATTTTGTTAAAGCAATTCAGGAAATCTTGAAGTGGCGGCTTGAAGCCGCCATCTTCGACACGCAAAGGGGAACATTTTAGTGCCTAACATAAAGCGCCGACGGCTTGGCGGGCGGCGGCCAGGCTGGGGTGCGCATCGCTGACGATGAACTGCACGCCATGCAGGCCGCGTTTGACGAGGGAGTTAAAGAACTCGCGCCAATGGACTTCGGCCTCGCTCAAGGCGACGCTGACGCCGAGGACGGTGCGTTTGCCATCGGGGCCGATGCCGAGGGCGATGAGTACGGCGCAATCCACGAGCAGGCCGCCGTGACGCACTTTTTCATACCGGGCGTCGAAAATGAGGTAGGGGTAGTCCGCCAGTGGGCGCTCACGCCACTTTTGGAGTTAGCCATCGAGCTTGGTGGTGCAGGCGCTTACTTGGCTGGATCTGACTTTGTGGCCGCAGAGTTCTTCGACGATTTTGGAGACTTTGCGTGTGGAGACGCCTTGGACATACATTTCGGCCATGGCGAGAATCAGCGCCTGTTCGCTGCGCACGCCGCGTTCTAGAGCGGAGGGTAGAAGTCGATGCCGTCACGGACCTGTGGGATGCGGAGGTCGATGGGGCCGATGCGGGGGGCGAGGGTTTTGGGTTTGAAGCCATTAGCGTGGCCGAGTCGGCTTTCGCAGCGTTCGTAGGGCTGGGCTTGGAGCACGGCGGCGCGTTCGAGGCGCATGGCTTCGTTGAGCAGGAGGCGGAAGCCCTCAGCGATGCTGGGGGATCCCAAAGTGGAGAGAGTTGCAAAACGTGTTAAGAAGGTCAGGATCGTGGTGGCGGGTCATGTGAGTGGGTATTGGATGTGTTTGGGTTACACCCCGACACAGACCACCCTGGCCCACCCCTCACCACCTTGAGCCGCAGGCCCCTTTGGGGGCCTGCGGCTCAAGACTAAAGCCTTTTACAGAACAGAAATTACCCCCCCCGTCCAACACGGTCCACAACACAAACCACAGGTCCTCCCATTCATCCTCCCACCAACTGTAGTCCCGTTGAAATCGCGGGATTCGATAGGTGAGCCCGTTCCCCCTGAGTCTGCGGAACGTGTCGTTCTTGGTGTTGAAGTTGGTGGCGGACATGATGTGTGAGCGTAGCGGTGTGAGCGCTATTTCAAAACCCAACGAAGAGTGGTTAGGTAGTCTCCGAAGGCGCTGCTGGTGTTGTAAGGAGAATCAATGAAGATGCACTTCACGCGGCCGCTTAGTCCTGCTCCAGGGCCTTGAGAGGGAGGGGTTTGTCCCCGTGGACGTGAAATTGATCAACTTAATTTAGAAACGCAGTGAAGAGTGGAGGCGATGAGTGGGGGAGAAGGTGTCGATATAATCATGGAGAGGAGGCGGGCTTGGTGGTGGGTGTTCGGCAGGCAGTGGAAGGCGACTTTGAGTGAGGTCCAGAGGATTCTATAGTGGCGTCGTCGTAGCAATTGGGGTGCGGCGGATGCTTTGGGTAATGTTCAAGAGTTTGAGGTCGGGGCGGTAGGCGGCGGCGGTGTATTGGCAGCCGCCGTCGCTGTGGGCGATGGTGCCGCTGAAGTCACTGCCGCAGCGGTCGAAGGGGCGCGCTGCCGAGAGCCGCGACGAAGCAAACCATGTTGCTTTGGCATGGTGAAAATGGGATCAGGTGTGACAGTGAAGTGTGACATGTCATAAGCTACACCCCTTGTAAAATCAGGCATCCGAAGCAAAAAAGCCCCATTTTAGCTAAATGGCGGAGAGAGTGGGATTCGAACCCACGGTGCCTTGTGAGCACGCCGGTTTTCAAGACCGGAGCCATAAACCGCTCGACCATCTCTCCGTTGTTGTTAGGCAAAAATTGGGTGGGGCTGGCGAGGCCAGTAGGGGGCGGGTTTGGTGAGGTGTCTGTAGGCGTGATCTGCGCGGAGAGCAACCTTAATTCCTGGGCCGGGCGTATGAGTCAGATTTGGCGACGGGCGTTGGGAATCTCATCTCATTTTTACTTTACACCCCCAGATTTGCCCACACTTTGCGCGCCTCATCCAGCAGCGCTTGGTCATACCCTCTCGCTTTATTTATGGGCCTCGACGCGTGGAGCCAGTGGGCTCTGGGCACCTGCTGGAAAGGCTCCTTAACCCCTATCTGTATTCCCCTATTTCTATGAGTGATAAAAAAAGTGACTTTGGTTTGATTGGTCTGGCCGTGATGGGTCAGAACCTCGTGTTAAATGTAGAAAGCCGTGGCTTCCAAGTGTCCGTTTATAATCGCACTACGGCGGTCACAGAACAGTTTATCGCAGATAATCCCGGTAAGGCGCTGGTGGGAGCTAAGACATTAGAGGAGTTTGTGCAGAGCCTTAGCTCTCCACGGAAAATCCAGATCATGGTCAAGGCTGGTGGCCCGGTGGATGCGGTGATTGATGCGCTGGTCCCGTTGTTAGACGAAGGCGACATCATCATCGATGGCGGGAACTCGCTCTACACGGATACCGAGCGTCGCGATGAAGTGCTAGGCCAGATGGGCTTCCGTTTCATTGGCGCAGGCGTCTCTGGTGGTGAGGAAGGCGCGCTCAAAGGCCCGTCCATCATGCCCGGCGGTCCGGCTAGCACGTGGGAGGTGATGAAGCCCATTTTCGAAGCCATCTCTGCTAAAGTTGGCGGCGTGCCCTGTGTCACGCACATTGGTCCAGGCGGGGCTGGCCATTATGTGAAGATGGTGCATAACGGTATTGAATATGGCGATATGCAGCTCATTTGCGAGGCCTACAACATCTTCAAAGCTGCGGGCTTTACCCCTGCGGAAATGGCGCAGATTTTTAGTGATTGGAATGATGGTGAGCTGGAAAGCTACCTGATCCAAATCAGTAGCAAGATCTTTGCCGAAAAGGATGCGGAGAGCGGCCAGGCGATCATTGATGTCATCATGGATAAGGCTGGCCAAAAGGGCACGGGGCAATGGACGCTGGAGAATGCGGTGGAAAACGCCATCGTCATTTCCACCATCAATGCCGCCGTGGAAGCCCGCATTCTTTCCAGCAAAAAGGACCAACGCGTAGCCGCTAGTAAAGAACTCCACGGCCCTACGCCAAACTTGTCTGCCGAGAAGGCCACGCTGGTAGCCAAGGTCCATGATGCGCTCTACGCTAGCAAGATAATTTCCTACGCCCAAGGCCTGGACCTCATCAAAACCATGGGCGAGAAAAAAGGCTGGAACCTAGATCTGGGCGGCATCGCGCGCATTTGGCGCGGCGGCTGCATCATCCGAGCGCGGTTCCTGAATCGCATCACGGAGGCCTATGAGCGAAATGCGGGACTCGTGAACTTAGTGCTCGATCCGTTCTTTAAAGACGTGCTTAACCGCACCCAACTGCACTGGCGGGAAACCGTGGCCCTAGCCGTCAGCAACGGCATCCCCGTGCCCGCCTTCAGTGCTAGCCTGGGCTACTTCGATAGCTACCGGGCGGCCCGCCTCCCTGCGAACCTCCTCCAGGCGCAGCGGGACTTCTTCGGTGCGCACACCTACGAGCGCCTGGACAAACCCGTCGGCCAATGGTTCCATACGGACTGGCCGGATGTCGTCGGTTAGCGGCCACGGAGCGAGGGCTTTGCCAACCACCATTATGGAGAATCGATTTTATACCTTCATTGCGGGTGACACTGGCCCGTGGAGCATCACGGCTATCCATGCCATCACTGGGCCCTCGCTGGAGACCGCCGCCTGCCTGGATATTCAGAATACCAATCTCCAAGCGCTACCCAGTGGCTCCCGGTGGCTCTTGCGCGGCGTCACCAGTAATCAACGATATGTCACCCGGCCAGAACAAGTCACACTTGTGGCCACCCAGGCGGGGCTGGGGCGCCCGGAAGCGACCTGTGCAGCCCTGATTCCGATCACCAAGACGGCCGCATGGTGGGCACTGACCCAAGACGAGCGACGTGAGATCTTCGAAGCGCGCTCTTCACATATCGCCATTGGTCTGCGCTATTTGCCAGCTATTGCCCGCAGGCTCCACCACGGCCGAGACCTCGGAGAACCATTCGACTTTCTCACTTGGTTCGAATATGCATCGGCAGACGCCTCCGCGTTTGACGAGCTTCTGGCGGCACTCCGGGCCACGGAAGAATGGAATTACGTTGCACGTGAAATAGATATCCGACTCTGCCGACGCGACCTCGAAATTGAGGCCTGGTAGAAACACTCGGGGCGCGCAGCCTAGCTGTGGGGGAGCGCACTCCGTTTGTATAAACGGATCAGTGCTCGGTTTGAAACCCAGATAATCTCGCGATCATTGATTTTATGAAGACGACTATCTCCTGGGATACGATAGCAGACTTAGAGGTGAGTTTCCTAGAAACCAAAGGGAATACGGATTCGAGATTACCGTGACCAACGCCGCATGTCCAGATTGATGAACCCAACACTGGGAGCCTCTAGCTTAGAATTGAGCGGGGGATTCATCCAATTTGGGTGGTGAAATAGCGCCAATTTAGGTTTGCACAAATCTTCAACGCATATTTGATACTCAAACCTGCGTTTCGGATTCCCAACAAACTTAGTTTTGGCACTTTCTCTTACCTGAGATACCTATTTGTAAAATTTATCAAAAAAGAATTTGCGAAATACCAGAATTCCGGTATTTTCTGCTCACACAACCAACCCCTTCTAAATGAAAGCAATTACCCTAACCCCCAGAGAGAATGAGAGCCCTCGCCTAGAGCGGCTCACTATGATCGCTGCGGGCTTAACTGTAATCTCTGCCATTTACTTGTTGGTTACCAGTTTGGTGTAAACAAGGAAGCTTACACCTATCGGGGAGTTCGCTCCCCAAAAACGCGAGGCTTGGGAGTTTCTTGGTCGGTTCTCCCAAGCCTCGTTCCTTTTTCAGGGGAATGAGGCTGGTTTGGTGGAAGGCTGACTGAGAGCTCCCTCTACCTCAGCCCCAGCACGTCTTCCATGTCATAGAGCCCGGCGGGCTTGCCGTGGAGCCAGAGGCTGGCGCGGACAGCTCCGGTGGCGAAAATTTCTCGGCTACTGGCTTTGTGGGTTAGTTCAAGGCGCTCTCCAGGGGTGGCGTAAATGACGGTGTGATCGCCAATGACATCGCCCCCGCGCAAGGCGTGGAGGCCGATCTCGCGCTTCGGGCGTTTGCCTAGGTTACCTTCCCGTCCGTGGGCGACGTGTTGTTTGTAGTCCAGATCACGCACCTCCGCTAGCACTTCTACGAGGCGGCGGGCGGTGCCGCTGGGGGAATCGATCTTTTGGTTATGATGCATTTCCACGACTTCCAGATCGAAGTTCTCACCCAGGATCTCGGCTGCTTTGCGGGTAAGCCAGAAGAGCGTGTTTACGCCGATGCTGTAGTTCCCCGCTTTGACGATGGGGATGCTCTTAGATGCTTCTGAAATGAGCGCTAGCTCCGCATCCGTGTGGCCAGTGGTGCCGATGATGAGTGGCTTTTGCAAAGCAACACAGGCGTTCACTAGCTCGGTGGCAAAACTGTGGTGACTGAAGTCGATGACGCTCTGGCTAACCTCCAAGGCGGGTTGCAGTGCATCTCCGAGATCGATGGTGCGATGTGCCTCGGCGTTAGGCTCGGCGGTGGCGGCTGCGATGAGGGCTTGGCCCATGCGGCCTTTGCTGCCAGTAATGAGAAGTTTTAGCGGGGTGCTCATGGCCGGAAATTAGAGGATGCCGAGTTCGGCTAGCGTAGCTTTTAATTCCGCCGTTTTCTCAGTAGTCATCCCTACCAGCGGCAGGCGTAATTCCGCCGTGCAGAAGCCAGCCAGCGCCATGGCGGTCTTGATGGGCACGGGATTCACGTCCAGCTTCAGAAAGGCTGCTAACAAGCGATAATATTTCGCATGAATCTCCCGAGCGCCTAGGAAATCCCCTTTCAGCGCCAGCGCTACTAGCGCACTCATCTGCTGCGGAATGAGATTGGAGGCCACACTGACGATGCCCGTCGCGCCTACCGCCATGAACGGCAGCGTGAGGCCGTCATCGCCACTCAGCACATCGAAGTTAGGGCCGCAAGCCGCCACCAGTTGGCTCACCCGCTCGGGGGAGCCTCCCGCTTCTTTCATGGCCACAATGTTCGGGCAATCTTGTGCTAGACGGATCGTGGTTTCAGCCGCTATTTCAATGCCACAGCGCCCTGGGATGCTGTAGAGCATGATGGGAAGGGCGGTGTTAGCGGCTATTTTCTTGAAATGTTGGTAGAGCCCTTCCTGGCTAGGCTTATTGTAGTAAGGAGCCACTTGGAGGGAACCCGTGGCCCCGGCTTTTTCCGCCGCCTGGGTGAGTTCGATGGCCTCATCCGTGCTGTTCGAGCCCGTGCCCGCAATGACATGGCCGCGCCCCGCCGCATACTCCACCGCCAAGGCTACCACGCGGTGGTGCTCCTCGTAGCTCAGCGTGGGACTCTCCCCGGTGGTGCCGCACGGAACGATACCGCTAACGCCATTCGTGAATTGGAAATCAATGATCTTGCGAAAGGCTGCCGCGTCCACTTGACCGTTAGTAAAGGGAGTGACGACAGCGGTGATAACACCGGAAAATTTCATGTGTGGTGGTGGTTAGGAACTAGAGGAAACGAGAGCGTCCTGCGACGCCATGCAAGTGAGTTGGCAGTGCGGCAACTGAATTATTTGCGGGCGGCGGCGCGCTGGAAGGGTTATCAAAAAACGACGCGCACCGGAGTGGTGCGCGTCGTTCGTAAAGAAGCTCGGGAGGTGGGGGGCTCCGCTGAGTTTAGCGGGAGTAGAGTTCGACGATGAGCTGCTCGTTGACCAGCGGGTCGATCTCCTCACGGGAAGGGATACGGACGACGCTGCCCGTGAGTTTATCACGATCCACGCTGACCCAATCGGGAGTTGGCACGGCCTGCGTCAAGTCCACGGCACGTTGGCCTAGTTGCTGGCTGCGGGCGGTGTCCTTGAGGGTGATGATGTCACCGGGTTTGCACTGATAGCTAGGGATGTTGACCTTGCCACCGTTCACGCGCACGTGGCCATGGCCGACGTATTGCCGGGAGGCATTGCGGCTGTTAGCGAATCCGAGGCGATAGATAACGTTATCCAAGCGCAGCTCGAGCATTTGCAGGAGGATTTCACCAGTCACACCCTTACGGCGCTGGGCTTCAGCAAAGAAGCGACGGAAGGGTTTTTCTAACATGCCGTATTGGTAACGCAATTTTTGCTTCTCGCCCAAAGCGATGCAGTAATCACTTTGTTTCTTGCGGCCACTGCGGGCACCATGTTGGCCGGGGCCGAAGGCGCGGCGTTCGAGGGCTTTGGTAGGGCCGAAAATGGCGACTCCGAAGCGACGGCTGATTTTATCTTTGGGCCCAGTGTAACGTGCCATGATTGATTAAGAGAGTGAGTTAGTAAGAAAGTGGAAAAATGAGTGGACTAGACGCGGCGGGCCTTGGGTGGGCGGCAACCGTTGTGAGGGATGGGGGTCACATCGCGGATCATGCTGACTTCGATGCCGATGGCTTGGACGGCCCGCACGGCGGACTCGCGGCCAGAGCCGGGACCATTGACGCGCACTTCGGCCTCGCGCATTCCGTGGCCCATGGCTTGGCGGCAGGCATCTTGGGAAACGAGTTGGGCGGCATAAGCGGTGGATTTCCGGCTGCCCTTAAAGCCCATTTTCCCAGCGCTGCTCCAGCCGATGACGTTACCGCGCACATCGGTTACGGAAACGATGGTATTATTAAAGGAGGCGAGGATATTGACCACGCCGACGGTAATGTTCTTGCTGCCCTTGAGCTTGACGATCTTAACTTTTTCTTCGTCAGGATTGAGCAGTTGAGCGGCATCCTTAGGAGCTTCATGCACCACAGGAGCAGCGGCAGCGGCCTCGCTGGCAGCCTTAGCGGCTTTACCACCTTTTTTGGCTTTTTCAGGTTTAGCGGCGGGGGCAGCAGGAGCTGCCACGGCTTCCACCGCAGCGGGAGCTTCAGTTGGTTCAGCGGGGGGCGGGATGATTTCGTCGGCCATAATAAATGATTAGGAAAGGGAGGTTCGGGGGAGGGGGTAGATGGCTATGAATTATTTACCCTTAGCTCTTTGGACGCCCACGGTCTTACGTTTGCCCTTACGGGTGCGGGCATTGGTGTGAGTGCGTTGACCACGGACGGGGAGGCCTTTCCGATGGCGCAGCCCACGGTAACAGTTGATCTGCTGGAGGCGCTTGAGGTTGATTTGCAAATCCCGGCGGAGATCGCCTTCAACGACGTAGTTGTTCGCCTGGATGTTGGCGATCACGGCCCCGAGCTGATCGTTAGTCAGTTCCCCTGCACGGGTGTCGGGATTGATATTCGTTTGCTCAAGGATCTTCTTGGCCAGGGTGGGACCAATGCCGTAAATGTATTGAAGAGACGCTTCGATGCGCTTTTCGTTGGGAATATCAATGCCGAGGAGACGGGCCATGGGGGAGTGTTTCTAAGGGTGAATGGGGGGAGAGGATGATTACCCTTGGCGCTGTTTGTGCCGGGGGTTTTTGCAAATGATACGCACGACGCCTTCCCGACGGATGATCCGGCAGGATTCGCAAAGTTTCTTAACAGAAGGTCTGACTTTCATGACAAAATGAGGGGAGGGAGATGCCTTGGAGGGCGGGGATTGGAGAGCAGGCGAAATTTGTCGGTTGTAAACTGGAATGGCTTACTTTACAGGGATAATCGCCTTCATCCGCTAGGGGCTGACCAGCGGGGGGCGGGATTCGTAACACAGCGAGCAACCCGCGCAAGAGAAAATTGTGACTTATCATTTAGATTTTCCAGAGAGCTTATTGCAAGCTGCGCTGACCCGCACAGGCGGACTGAAGCCGCGCCATTGCCTGCGCAGGTTTATCCTCACCTATGAAAAGCTGCGCTCCACTGTGAACTCCGGCGTTAGCACTCATGCGGGTGGAGCCAGGAAACTGCGCCCCCATCGGCCAGACCGATTGCAGAAAATGCTGTGCTCAACTTCGCCTCATGAAATGTCCGGTCCACCGCCCGACCGATGACAAACTTAGCCGCCCATAGATGTTCTCCCAATCCACGATCACCTGCGGTAGCACTCCACGTCCACTGCGTCTCCGCCGACCCTAGCTCGCAGACACCAACGCAGGTAAGCTGGGCATCGGCTCCACAAAAACGCCGATTTTAGGTGGTGGGGATGACACCGTAGAGCGAGTTACCTTTCCCCCGGTGCCTAGCTCCAACGGTGGAAACGGGGCAGGGTGGGAAGGGGCGCACATTCCTGGTATTTCTCTTGAGATGCGGAGCAGGGGCCGCATGGTGGCGCGCATGATGTCTGTGCCTGTTACCCTTGATTTGCCTGCTACGGAGCCTTCCCCTAGCGCGGAGGCTCCGGCGGTGATGCCGTGGCTGGTGCGGATGGATGAGATCTTTGCGGGGTTGGCAACGGAGGTGCTAGAGAGCTTTGGGGCCAGTGGTAGCACGCGGCTAGGGTATGAGTATTATTTGATCAAAACGGCCACGCCAGCGGCGGTGCGCGCGGCGGAGGGCGCTCCGTTTGCTCGTTGGAATCTGCCAGTGGAGCACAGTTGGCCGTGTCATCCGCAGCGCATGGAGGGGTTTATCGAAAAGGCGGCCCAGACGCTGTGGAAGAAGTTTGGCAAACGCCAGCCGCAGTCCATTTTGATCGGCCAGATTAATCCGGGCGCGGCGGATGCTTACTATAAAAGTATGGCGTCGAATCTCCGGGGGCGCACGCTCCAGCTCTTCCCCCCGCTGCGGGCACCCGTGGTGGAGGAGCAGGCGGTGGACACGCCCACGCTCTATGCGCTGGTGGGCCGGGAGGGCTTATTCTGTGGGATGCAGAGCCCGCGCGCTAGCAATGGATTCTACCCTGGCGGGAGTCGGTTCATCAGCTTAGCCACGCCAGCGACGATCAGCCGGGCGGGCGGTAAGATCGCTGAGGCGCTGCATTATCTGCGGCTCTACCGACCAGCGTTAGTGGAGGGCAGCCACTGGTTAGAACTAGGGGCCTGCCCGGGCGGCATGACCTCCGAACTCCTGGCCAAGGGCTTCCGCGTCACGGCCCTGGATCGCGCTCCACTGGATGCGCGGGTGCTGCGTTATGACGGGCTGAAATTTCACCAAGTGGATGCCGCAGAGTTCCACCCGCCTGCACAGGAGCGCTACGATGCGCTGCTCAGTGATATGAATGGCCCGCCGCACGAGGCCATGCAGCAGGTGTGTCGCCTAGCGGAAAATCTCCGTCCGGGCGGGCTGGTGGTGTTCACGCTGAAATTCTCCCGCGTCACCCGCATGGCCGACCCGTTGACGCTGCGGCGGCACGTCTTGCAACTGGCCTCCACGGCGGGACTCACGCTCTTTGCCCAGACGCATCTGACTTACAATGGGCATGAATTCACGCTCTTCTTAGAGAAGCAGGGCGGGCGGGCGTAGGGCTTGGTGTGATTTCCCAGCACGGAGGCTTGCACTGGTTTGGGGATGCTGCCATAGGCGTGCCTTATGCCTTACCCTAATGAACATGTCCTCGTCGTCCGTCGCGCCCTTTTTGATGAACTGGGGGCGTTCCAGGGCCTCTCTGCCGATGTTAGTAAATACCTGCCAGAGTTCCTGAACCCAGCGCAGAATTTCTTCCTCTCGCGGGATCTGGCGGAGACGGACCCCAGCCATAAGCAGATCATTCCTTATGCGCTGTTTCATTGCCAGGGAAAGCTGCTGCATTATGTGCGGGGCAAGAAAGGAGGGGAACAACGCCTAGCTGCTAAGGGCAGCGTGGGGATCGGCGGGCACATCAACTCCGAGGATGCAGCGGCGGCTTCCTTGGAACGGGACACGTATCTGACGGGTGTGGAACGGGAGATTAACGAGGAACTGAAGTTGGATACCACCTACCAACAGCGCATCGTGGCGCTGCTCAATGATGATTCGAATGAGGTGGGCCAGGTGCATCTGGGCATCGTTCATGTGTTCGAGCTAGCCAGTGAAGCGGTGGCTCCGAATGAGGCCCCCATCACGCAGTTAGAGTTTCTGACGCGGGCGGAGTTAGTGGCGCGGCGGGACCAACTGGAAAGCTGGAGCCAGTTCTGCGTGGATCACTGGGATGAGTTGCTAGGATAAATGATGTCCACGCCTAACCTAGATACGCAGTGGGAGCCCATTTTTCAAGCGCGGTTAGCACGCCACGCCCAGACGGATGCCGCGCATGATCTAGAGCACCTCCGCCGTGTGGTGGCTAATGCGCGGCGGCTCACTGCGGCGGAAGGCGCGGACTGGGCGGTGGTGCTGCCAGCGGCTTGGCTGCATGATTGCGTGGTGGTGCCCAAGTCCTCCCCGCAGCGGCAGCAGGCTTCCCGCCTAGCCGCAGCGCAGGCTGTGGCTTGGCTCCAGGAGGCGGGTTGGCCCCACGATAACCTGCCTGCCATTGCCCATGCCATTGAGGCCCATAGTTTCTCCGCAGGCATTCCTGCGGAAACGAAAGAAGCGCAGATCGTGCAGGACGCGGATCGGCTGGATGCGCTGGGGGCGGTGGGCCTAGCGCGCACGCTCATGCTAGGCGCGGAAATGCAGCGCATCTTTTATTGCCCAGTGGACCCATTCTGCGTGACGCGGGAGCCGGATGATGGCGTGTATTCCCTAGATCATGTGTATCGGAAACTCCTGACGCTGGAAGCCACGATGCAGACCGCCGCCGGGCGCGCGGAAGCGGGGCAACGGACGGAATTTCTGAGGCACTTTCTGGCGCAGTTAGGGCGGGAGATCGTTTAAAAATGCACGATGCTGCACTTGGCTAAGCACCACACGATGCCATAGGAAAACATGCCAGTGACAGGCAGCGTGAGGACCCACGCCCAGAGGATGCGCTCCACGACGCCCAGTTTCAGCGCGCTGAAACGCTTGGCACAGCCGACGCCCATGATGGTGGTGGTGATGGCATGGGTGGTGGAGACGGGCATGCCGTGCTCCCCAGCTATCGCCAGGATGGTGGCGGCGGTAGTCTCCGCAGCAAAGCCATGGACGGGCTGGAGTTTCACCATTTTATGCCCCATCGTCTTGATGATGCGCCAACCGCCTAACGCGGTCCCCGCAGCCATGGTCAAGGCACAGACCACGATCACCCAGTCTGGCACGGCCTGGGATTTCGTATCCAGCACCACGTCCGGCATGTAGCCGAACTGTAACCAATTCGGCAGGCAGTTGATGACCTTGGCCATGATGGGCAGGGTAAAGGGATTGGTCCCTTCCGGCGTTTTCAGCCACTCTAGCCAGCCGGGCAGGCTATCGAACAGCCCTCCCTTGGTAGCTCCCATCAATGCTAGGGCAATGACGCCCATGGTCTTCGTGGCGTCATTCATTCCATGGCCGAAACCCATGTAGGCAGAACTGGCGATCTGGGCTTTGCCAAAAATACGGTTCACGGTATTCGGACGCCAATTTTGCAGCAGCGCATAGAGTCCGCCCATCATCAGGAAACCGATAAAGAATCCCAGCAAGGGCGAGGCGATCATGGGCACGACCACCTTCCATAAAATGCCGCTCTTATCTTCCCCTGGCTTCACCTCGATGTTCACCTTCTTGACCCTCCCGCTGAAGACTTCTAGGTAAATGTCCTTATCCTCCACCTTCACCTTATGCGTGCCCGCTTGGTCCTTGGCTACCACTGCACCTTTAGCAGTTAGATCCGTGGGACCACCCAAAGCAGCTACTTCTGCCAGGCTGGCCTCCACCAGCGTGAGCTTCTTTTTATCCTTGATCTCTTCCCATTTCACGGAGGCATCCCAGGCGCTTTTGCCGTGGAATTTATCCGGCGTCGTTTGCATCGTCAGAGCCGCCGCGCACCACGTAGCTCCGATCAAGCTGCCGATCAACGCGTGGCTAGAGCTAGAGGGCAGGCCAAACCACCACGTTAGGAGATTCCACACAATGGCGGACACCAACGTACTGATCAATACGATCTGCGTGGATTGGGGGCTCAGAAACGACTGATCCACGATGCCGCTCGCGATGGTCTTAGCCACCGCAATCCCGAAGAAGGCTCCCAGCAGATTCGTCACCGCCGCCAGCACGATGGCTTGGCGCGGCGTCAGCACCTTCGTGCCCACCACCGTGGCGATGGCATTAGCGGTATCGTGAAACCCGTTGGTATAAGTAAAAACGAGGGCGACGAAGATCACCAAACAAACAAGCGCGAGGTCCATGGAGCTAGGCTTAGGAGTTTTTCAGCACGATGTTATAAATGACATTGCCCGTGTCTCGGCAGCAATCCACGCACGTCTCCAAGATCTCGAAGAGGTCCTTCAAGATAAAGATCTTCGTGGCCTCGTGGGTGCCGTCGTAGAGATCTTTATAATGGTCCAGCATCAGCTTATCCGCCTCGCCCTCGAAGTATTGCAGGCGGTCATTAAACTCTTTCATTTTCGCCAGATTCATCTGCCCGCGTAGGCCTTTGACCATCTCTTGCAGCGTCTCCGCCGCTTGTCCTAGCAAGGAAACGTGCCGCCCAAAGTCCACATGCTGCGCCACCCGATTCCCCAGGATGAAACGCTCCGCAAATTTCTCCGCCGTCTTGGGAATACGGTAGAGAGCGCGGGCCAGTTCCTCAATGTCTTCCCGCTCCAACGCGGTCACGAAGGTCTTCACGAGGGCCTCGCTAATCTCCTCGGTAATGCGCTTTTCCTTCCGGCGGGAGAGCACAAACTCATCCAGACTGGGCGTCTGCTCGGGGGTGCTAATGATGCGGACCACGTGGTCGATGCTGGCCTTCGCTTGGTCTGCGCTGGCTTCAAGGAGAGTGAAAAATTTATCTGGTTTACCAAAGAATCGTTGGAGGCTGAACATAGTGGGCGGTGGTAGGAGCGGTGATGAAGTGAGAAAAGAGAATCCGTGTGACAATGACGTGACATGCCATAGGCGCGGCGGCAAGGGAAAGGAAAATCTGTGTCATTTATGTGCAGGATGCAAGCAGCCGTTGGTAATGCTAGATCCTACGCCATCGTCTCGCCTCCTGGAGTTGATCAACGGTGTGGCAGGACCGACCCGCGAGGGATCGTGCTCACGTCGCCAAAAGCTGCGAGACCACATTTCCGGCCACGTCCGTGAGCCGGTAATCCCGTCCGCCGTAGCGATACGTGAGTTGGGTGTGATCCAACCCTAGCAAGTGTAAAATAGTGGCGTGCAAATCATGCACATGCACCGGATCGGCCTGCGCATGCCAGCCGAATTCATCCGTGCTGCCATGCACATGGCCAGCCTTTACGCCGCCGCCGGCCAGCCACATGGTGAAGCCAAAGGGATGATGCTCCCGACCGTCCGTGCCTTGGGCGGTGGGCGTGCGACCGAATTCTCCGCCCCAGATCACCAGCGTATCTTCGAGCAATCCGCGCGCTTTCAGATCCGTTAGCAGTGCTGCGATGGGCTGATCCGTGGCCGCACAGTTGGCGGGTAATTCCTGACGCAGATTGCTGTGCTGATCCCACAGTTGGCAACTCGTGCGCTTGTTCGTAGCAGTGTGATAGACCTGCACCATCCGCACGCCACGCTCCACCAGCCGACGCGCCATGAGGCATTGTTTCCCAAAGATTTCCGTCACGGGATCATCCAAGCCATAGAGCTGTTTGGTGGCCGTGGATTCTTGGGCCACCGCAAAGGCTTCCGGGGCTTCCGTTTGCATGCGGAAGGCGAGTTCAAATGAGGCCGTGCGGGCCTCCAGTCTAGCATCGTGCGGACGCGCGGCTTGGTGCTGGCGATTCAATGCCGCTAGTAAATCCAACTGCTGCCGTTGCCCGGCCATGCCGCCCGCTGCGGTCAAGTTAGCCATCGGCTGCGCCAGATCCGCCACTAACGTGCCCTGATGCGCGGCGGACAGAAAGCTATTTCCCCACAGCGGAGCGCCCTGCGCTGGCTGGGCGGGGCTGATGACTACGAAGCTGGGCAGATTCTGATTTTCACTGCCCAAGCCATAGCTCAGCCAGGAGCCTAGGCTAGGGCGGCTGAACGCTTGCTCACCAGTGTTCATCTGGAGACAGGCTCCATTGTGATTAATGTTATCTGCCACCATGCTTCGGATCACGCAGAGATCATCCGCATGACGCGCAAGGTGCGGCAGCAGTTCGCTCATTTCTAAGCCACAGGCTCCCTGCTGCGCGAAGGCCCAAGGCGACGCGAGTAAATTCCCCGTGCGGGTGCGCTCCAGCGTGGGCTTGGCAAAGGGCAGCGGCTGACCGTGCCGGACGATCAACTGCGGCTTAGGATCAAAGAGATCCACATGCGAGGGGCCGCCGGACATAAACAGGAAAATGACCCGCTTCGCCCGGGCGGGAAAGCGACTGGTCCCTAAGGGGAAATTTTCATCAGCCAAGAGTTGCCCCAACCCCAGCAGCCCTAGGCCAGCGCCCGCCTGGGCCAAGAAATTCCGACGGGTCAACGAATGAGTCTGCATGTTAGTCTAGATAGATAAATTCATTACTGCACATCAGCACTTGGGCTAAGCTAGCATAGTCTTTGGCCGCCACCCACGGAGCCGCTGCGCTGACTTCCGCCGCGGTGGGGGCGCGCTGGAAGACTTGTTGGTAAAGCATTTCCAGCGGCTGCACAGTCACTAGCACGCGCTCGGCTAACTGCTGGGCCTGGGCGAGCACTAGCGGATGATTCAGCAGCCACAGCGCCTGCGGGGCCACCGTGCTTTCATTCCGCTGCTCCACGATGCTCGTGGGATCTGCGCCATCAAAGAGCAGCAGGAAACTAGACCGCTCTGAACGCACCGTGGTCAGATACAGACTCCGGCGGGGATTCAGCACGTCCGCCACCGAGTCTCCGCCCAGCGTGCGGTCCAGCCGCCCACTCACGGCCAGCAGGCTGTCCCGCAGCTCCTCTGCCCCTAGCCGATGCCGCTGCTGATGCCACAGCCATTGGTTCTGCGGATCTTTCTCTAGCCCCACCGGATCATGCTCTGCCGCGCTCTGGCCGTAGGTGGCGCTGGATAAAATGAGCCGATGCATGGCCTTGATGCTCCACCCGGAGGCGATGAATTTAGCCGCCAACCAATCCAACAATGCTGGATGCGAAACCCCGGAGCCTAACTTACCAAAATTATTGGTCGTGGCCACCAGCCCTTTGCCAAAATGATGTTGCCACAGCCGATTCACCAGCACGCGGGCGGTCAAAGGATTCCCCGCACTAGCAATCCAGTTCGCCAATTCCAGCCGCCCACTGCCTGCGGAAATGGGAGCCATTTCCTCCGTCCGCAGCACCACCGGCACATTGCGCGCCACCACTGCGCCTAGCTGATCGTAGCGCCCCCGTTCCTGGATGGCCACGTCTTGGAAACCTTTAAATTTGGAATTACTCACGCCGCCTTCTTGCAGTCCCACGCACATTTCCAGGGGTGGTAGCTGCGCTGCTAACGCCGCACGTTGAGCCGTTAGTGCAGCCACTTCCGGCTCCGCGTTCTCGCTCGTTAAGTTGGCTCCAGCGCCAATCGTCCACGCTCCCACACCCTGCTGCCAACCAGCCACCAAGGCGGGTGCCAGCTCCCATACTTGGTCCCCAGACGTGATCCGCAGCGTCACTTGCGTGGAGTCGCAGGTGTATTCCCCGCGTGGTTGAATGACGCAGACCACGCTCCCACCGGGCGGCAGGCTCACCTTTTCTAACACCAACTCTGCGGCCTTGCCATTGTCCAACATTTCTTCCGCTAGCACCTGCGAATCCGCGCGCAGACTCCACTGGATGCCATCACCACACGTGGCATCCACGTCCTTTAAATGCAGCTCTAGCCGCACGCTACTAAGCCCAGCGGGGGCTTGCCAGCAGATGCTCACGGGCACCTCTGGACCGGGATGCACGCAGATAGCAGCGGCGGGTAATTCCACCGTGGAAAATTTAGCCGCTTGCCCTGAGCGGTTGATGGTTAGGGAGGGATTATCCGCCGTCTTTCCGCGCCAGGAAATGATGGAGCCGGGGGTCTCCGTGGTTTCTGTAAAGGGCTGGAAACGCGCGGCGGTGAGGCGGCTCAGACGCGCGTCCGTTTCCTTCATCTGCGCCTCCACCCGCACCCGTTCCGCCTGCTGGGCCGGGGCCAGCAGCGGGAGCTTTTGGATGGCCTCGCCCGCCGTGGGATCGGCAAACTTTTCGATAATGTGACTGCTGTAAAAGAAGCCCGCCAGGGCGTAGTAATCCTGCGTGGTGAGGGGATCGAATTTATGATCGTGGCAGCGCGCACAACTCATGGTGATGCCCAGGAAGGCCCGGCTAGTGACATCGATCTGATCGTCCACCAAGTCCGCATATTCCTTCTGTTTATCAGAGTCGCCATTGCCCCAATTTCCAATCGCATAGAGCCCCGTGGCCACGAGCTTCCGCGCATCGAAGGACTGCGCAGCCAAGATGTCGCCCGCGATTTGTTGGCGGATAAATTCTGGATAGGGCAGATCCTCCTGCCACGCCGCCACCACCCAATCCCGGTAGCGCCAAGCCTCGCTGATGTCCCCTGCCTGCTTGAGGGAGCGGGCATCCAGCGAATCCGCATAACGCACCACATCTAGCCAATGCCGACCCCAGTGCTGGCCATAAGCCGGGGAATCCAGATACTGCTCGATGGCCCGCGCCTGCGCTGTAGTGGCTCCACCCACCTCCACCGCGTGCAGATAAGCGGCCATTTCCTGGGGCGTGGGGGGCAGGCCCGTGAGGTCATACGCCACCCGCCGTAGCCAGTCCCGAGGAGCCGCCGCCGTCCCTAACGTGAGCCCATGCGCTTGTAAATTTTCCCGGATATAACCATCTACCGAGTGCGGCTCCGTCGCCAAGCCTAACCCGATGGGCCGAGCCGCCCACCACCCTTCCGCCCGCAGCCCAACACTGGCCTGCAGGAACCACAGCAGGAACGCCAGCAAGGTAAATTTCATGCGCGCATCCTAAGCCCCCCGCCGCCACATGCTCCGGGAAAATCTCCCGCATCCGCGAGGGGTCTCGCAGCCATCAGCAAATGCTCGGTCTTGCGCGATCCGCTTTTGCCCCCATTCTCCTGTCATTCCATCCCTGGCCCATGACTCATACTTCCCGCCATCTTAGCTATGCCTTTGCGCTGGCCGCCGCCTTGCACGCGGTGGTCTTCGTGCTGGTGGCGTGGTGCCTAGTGGTGGGGCTCTTACGCGGGCTGGATCTCTCCGCCTTCAACGCACCGGAGCCATTGCCGGAGGAGGAAATGATGCTGCTGCTAGAGCCAGAGCCCGCTAAATTTAGCCTCCAAACGATCGACTCTCGCCTCGTCAATCTTCATGAGCCCACGGAGGAGGAGCCAGCGATGTTCGGCAAAACGGCGGCGGTCTTTGAGTCGGATCGTGCGCTGCGGGGAGCCTCGGAGGCGGCTCCAGACGCGCAGGCCGATAAAAATTTACCGAGCGTGAAGGGCGCTCAACTGAAGTTCCGCGGCTTCAAGGACCAGCCCGCTGGAGCCCTCGCAGACATCGTGCGCCAAGCCGCTCAACAGCGCCAGGAGGCTGCACTAACCGGGGACGCGGCACCGCAAGCCGCCGCCCAGACACCGCAACCGAGCACACCGGCGGAAACTGGACCTGCCAGCATCAAGACCGCGCAACGCGGCGGGATCTCCGCGCGGGGCGCAGCCTCCGTGGCGGCCACCACGGGGCCGTTAGCCAAATACAAGAATCAAGTGATGGATGTGATCCAGGCGAAATTTGACCAAGCCATCAAGCGGGGGCACACGCCCTTGGAGCGGGGCTTCTTCGTGACCGTGGAGTTCGACATCAACCCGCGGGGCGGGGTGGAAAATCTGCGCATCCTCAATCCTAGCAAGGACACG
>JAYVOP010000067.1:0-31267 GCA_043757865.1 Verrucomicrobiales bacterium
GCGAATCCCAGGCCTAAGCCACGGGAGGTGCCACTGATAAATGCGGTTTTTCCTTCAAGGGTAATCATGGGGGCACTCACCATGGTTTCCCCATTTCCGCAAGCCATCAGGCCACGAAAAAGCCGCTTGGGAGTTACCTCACCAAACGGCTTTCGTGAAAATAAAGTCTCTCAGTGTCAGCTTACCGACGACGGCGGAAGGCTAAGCCCAGGAAAGCTAAACCAGCGGTGAGCATGGAGGAGGGCTCGGGAATTAGCACGCCGTTGAAGGCCATGTAGTTTCCACCTGCACCACTAGGCAGTGCGGAGGTAACGTCGTAGTCAGCGTTGATGCTAACGATGCTAGTATTTGCCTGACCTGCCAGAGTTCCAGACCAATTAAAGGTATTGAGGCCAGTGATGGAAGCGTTGAAATAGAGGTCCGTGCCATTGTTGGCGTTGAAGTTCACTTTCAAGCTATACATGGCATCATAGGCGATGTCTTTTCCCGTGGAAAAACGTGTCCCTGAGGTGTTATACCAGACGACCTCCATGAGGCCCGGAGCTCCAGGTTCGAAGGCCACCCGCATGACATCGGCAGCCCCAGCGCCCTTTAATGACCAACCGAATTTATCGCGATTAGGATAAACACTGTCATTCTTGACGATGTCCAGATCCACACTAAATGCACTCCCACCGAGGGGTAAGGCGGCAGAATGGCTCAACTCAACATTTTTTGTATTGGGCGTGGACCACTGTCCCCCGACGGTTCCCCACGTATCACCCAAGCCAGCAAAATCCGTGAAGGTGGTCAACTGGGTAGGCAGGGTACCCACCGTAGGTAGATTGGCCGCATCGACCGTCCAGCCGTTTTGACCGTGCAGGTCAGGGCCACCAAGTTGGTCCCAGTTCGCGGTGTTGTAGAGCGGCGCATCGAAGTTAGCGTAAAAATAGGCCGCTTGGCTGGAACTAAGCAGAGCCACCGTGGCTAGCCCGGAAGAGATGATTTGCGATAATTTCATGGATATCTAGATGGCAAAGTTTTAAGAGGGGGAGATCACGAGCGTGAGGAAAACTCTGGAAGCCTAGAGGTGGCTGGTGACTGGCTCTGTGGTTGGCGGCGGTGGTGGCGGAGGGGTGGTGCCACGATTACCTGCACTAGCAGGGATGATGCTAGCCACGAGGGCGACTAGCGTCAGGAAAAGAATGGAAAGAGAGAATTTTATTTTCATAGTTGGTGGCATATTGGGGAATTTCAGGCAAAGGTCAAGATTTTTCCGGGTCATTATTAATTCTTGTTTTTGACGTTCAGGGGCTAGGCGGACTGGGGCTTACGTGCGACGTTTCTTGGATTGGTCATTGCTCGATTCGTTGTAGGCCTCGCCATAATAGTAGTAATAATAGGCGGCACCACGGCTAGCCGGCATCCGGTTTAGGACGATGCCAGCGATGCGGGCACTGGTTTTGCCGAGGACGTTGAGAGCCCGTTGGAAGGCTTTGCGCGGGGTCTTACCAAACGCTAGCACGAGACAGACGGCGTGGGTGTGGGAGGCGATGGTGAGGCTATCGCTAACCGCATTGATTGGGGCGCTGTCGATGATGATTCGGTCGAAGTCTTTGAGCAGGCGCTCCAGGAAGGCGGGTAACTCATACTGGGCTAGCAGTTCAGAGGGGTTGGGCGGGCGACGGCCAGAGGGGATGAAGGAGAGGCCGTGGACGGAGGTGCTGCGGATGGCTTCTTTGACATCGATGAGGCCGCTGAGCACATCACTGAGGCCGCGGTAGTTTTCGCCTTTGCGTTCCGTCTCCTGCATAAAGGCTGCCGAGAGGGCGGGGCGGCGTAAGTCCGCATCGATGATGAGCGTGCGCAGGCCTTGGCTAGCCAGGGCCGCAGCCAGATTCATGGAGGTAAAGGTTTTTCCCTCTGCGGGAATGGCGCTGGTGACGAGGATGATGCGTCGCTTGGATTCATCTCCGAGCAGGGAAAGGCTGGCGCGGAGGTTGCGGAAAGCTTCGGCTTGGGGGCTGTCTGGGGCATCTGTCATCACGGTGCCACCCAGGGGAATGTCCTTTAAAGAAGACTCGGGCACAGCGGCTAACACGGGGAGGCCGAACTCGCTTTCGGCTTCATCCACGGTGCGGATGGAGGAATCTAGCCGATCAATCAAGAGCACGAGGCCAATACCGAGCAGGAGCGCTCCGATGCCCACCATGACGTAGGTCTTGGGGGGATTGGGGCTGGTGATGGCATTGTTCAGGATGGGGATCTCTTGAATGCGGTAGGGATTCTTATCCACGGTGCCACTGAGGGTGATCTCCTTGAGGCGCTGGGTGAGATCTGCAAAGGTGGCGCGCGCGGCATCCGCAGACTTTTGTAGTTCCGCGTAGGGCACCATGACATGTTGATACTCATTGTATTTCCCCTCGGCTGCTTTGAGCAGGGTCTCGGCTTGTTTCTCCTTGTTATCGAAATCCACAAATTGTTCTTTAATCAGATCTGCAGCCCGGGCGATCTCAATTTCTTTCTTGCGGTGGAGTTCGTGGAGTTCGGTATCTGCGGTGATGTATTTCGGATGCAGCGGACCGTAACGTTCTTTGAGCGTGGCGAAGATCGTTTCCTGCCCATTGATGGTATTGACGATGGCTGCGATCTGCGGGAGGGCGGCCACGGAGGGGATTTTCAAGAAACTTTCGTGATCGTCCGCCTTGATGTTTTTGAGCTTTTCCAAGTCATCCGCCACACTCGCACGGCGGCTTTTGGCATCGGTATATTCCCGGTTATACTGCTGGAGAGTAGAATCTGTAATGCTTTCCTTGGGGCCGAAGGTGAAATTTTTATTAGCGTCCCGGTAAGCCTCTAACTTCGCCTCGATGTTTTTGACCTCCAAGCGTTGTTGTTCAATGAGGGGCTTCAGTAAAGCGGCTCCATTGGTGGTCGCACCATTCTGATAGTCGTGCACGCCGGACATGAATTCGTCCAGCACGGCCCCCGCTAGTTTGCGAGCGCTTTCCGGGCTGGTGTCCTCTGCGATGACCTGGATTAGGCGGGTGCCGCGACTGAGCTGAACGGTGAGTTTTTTGTTGAGCGTAGCGGCCAGGAAGGCCTCGGCCTCTGGGGGCACGCGGCCCTCAGCATCCGCCATCCCAGCGGTGGCCCCGATGTTTTTGGCCACCTTGAGGAGGAAGGTATTCCCGGTCAAGGATTGCACCACGGTATTCAGCACGTCCAGAGAGTTCACGCGGGTTTCCACGGCTCCTTTCATGTTCCCCATGACTTGTTCTTGGTCCGCCACTACTTCAATGACGCCGACGGAGCGGTAGTGCGGAGTCTGGCGGGCGAGCCAAGCGTAGGCCCCGCCGAGGCCTGCGGCCAGGAGGATGAGCACAATCCAAGATTGGCGGAGAAAGAGGAAGAGATAGCGTTGAAAATTCATGCGGGGGAGGGGACGGGGTTCCCCTGGATGGGAAATGGAGGGGATCTAAATGAGGCAGCGCGGTTAGAATAATTTCTCTGGCACCGTGATGACATCGCCTGTTTGCACCTGCGTGGCCTTACTTTTGGCATCCTTGCTGAGGTCGATTTCGGTGGGCTCACCGCCACCAGAGTGTTTTAGCAAGACTTTCTTCACCTTAGCACCAGCCTTGAAGCCGCCGGCCATGCCGATGGCTTCTTCTACCGTGAGATTCTGCCCAGCGGGGAAATTGAACGCTCCAGGCTTATTTACCTGCCCGAGCACGGTGAACCGCCGCTGGGCCAGTCCGCTGATGCTTACGGTCACGCGCGGATGCACGAGGTAGCCGGGCTTGAATTTCGTTTCGATCAACCGGGCTGCTTGGCTGGCGGTCAGGCCGGAGACATCCACATCCCCCAAGAGCTGCACGGTGATGCGGCCTTCCTTGCTAACCAAGACCTTCAGGGAATTCAAATCGGGCTCCTGAAAGACATTGATGTCCACGGAATCCCCCGGGCCTAACTGGTGTTCCCCACTCTCTTGAGCGGTGCTAGGGAGCAGCGTGCAGAGCAGGCAGGCGAGGAGCGTGGTGAAATAGAGTTTCATAGAATGAGTGGGGTTTAGCGGCTAAAAGTTCACACCGAGCTGGAGTCCATACCGATTATTGGAGTATGTCAAACTATCCAAGGACGAGTTCTGATTCCGGAATTCATAGAAGAGGCTCACATAGGAATACTTGCCCAGCTTATACGTGAGGGTGGCCTTGGCGAAAAGGTAATCATCCTGGCGCGTTTCCTGGAAGTCTGTCCGCGTGCTCTCGAACGTCCCCATATCATATCCGCAGACGACTGCTAAATGCAGCCGCTCCCGGAAATCCTGATCCACGCCCAGTTGAATATTATTCCGCCGCACCGCCGCGCCTAACACCGCCGCCGCGCCTTCCACTTGGCGGGAGGCGGACAGCGTGAGGGTGGTGCTTTCCCGCATTTTATAGCCCGCACTGAGGCGGAACGTATAGTCATTCCGCTTGCTCGCTGCCGCATCTCCCTGGTATTCCCGAAATTCCAGTCCAGTATCCAGATGGAAGGATAATTTCCCAGTGGCCTCATAGCTGGCCGTGAGGAGGAGTTGTTTATAATATTGCTCAGAGTCTCTAGCGCGGGCGGAGGCTCTGCGGGTGGCTGTCTGGGCTGCGGCTTGGCGGGCTGCGGCGTTCTTTTTATTGGTGTCTGTTTGGGTGGCTTGGGCTTGCTCTAGGGTTTTGCTGTATTGCGCAGTGGAAGCAGCTTTGGCCGTCTGGGCGTTAAGGGTTTCCGCAGGGGTGCCTGTCTGAATGATGTGCTCCAGCCGTTGCTGCTCTGCCTGATAGCTAGCCGTGGTGCTAGCAAACTGCGCATTGGACGCGGCCTGGGACGCGCTCTGCTCCGCTAGCAGCGGCCCCAGGGCCGCATTCTGCTGGGCCGCCCGGTCCTGCACGGCTAGGCCATCGCCCACCGTGGTGCTCATCACTCCATACACTCCCGCTAGACCGAGGGACGTCTTACTGCCAATCTTATAATCCGCACCCAGCCGGAACGAGTAATCCGTGATCGACTGCAAATCCTTGTAGTCCGTGCTGTTATAATTCAGCTCCCCGCGCAAATTCAGCTTCGTTCCCAACTCATAGAGCAGCGTGGTGCGTGCGGCTAGGATGTCCCGATTCGTAAAATTTCCAATCTGCCGTTCCGCTCCCGTTAGGTGGCTATAGGTGCCCAGGAAATCCACTTTCAACTTCGTAAAATTATACCCCAGCGAGACCTTGCCCGCGTGGTCCTGGTTATCATTTTCCGAATGATTCAGCAGATGATACCCGGTAAAATCATAGTCCACCGTCAGCCGCGTGTTTTCGTTCTTATGCAGTTCGTAGGTGAACCCACCCACGTATTGCAGGATCACGTCCCGCACTGGATTGGCCTTCATCTGGTAAATGTTATCGTCAGCGATGGCCCCCACTCCCATGCGGAGCATCAGCGGATGCTTGGACACCGGCAGAAGGTCCTCCGTCACCGTGGCGATCTGCTCCGCGTCCTCCAGCGTCATCAGTGCATCCGAGGCGGATAAAGGCTCAATGGCCCCCCCGCCCTCCTCTGTATTAAAGAGCGAGGCGATGGGGATCTCCTCATTCTTCTCCGCATTATCCGTTGGCAAGGCCACCGACTGGCCAGAACCCACCGCAGGCAACGCCCAAAGCAGGGCGGCTAGGAAATGATGACGTGTGAACATGAGTAAGGAAGCGGGAGAAAGGATGGGGAGGCGCGGATATTCCAGCGCTGCCAGCGAGCAGCCTTTTTTAAGAAGCTCCCTGCTCGGCAGAAATCGCGCCCTCGGTGCCTTGGGAATTCCGCCTGGGTGAAAGAACCGCAGACGAGAGAAATTTACGTTGGGGAACTTCTAACGTCGCGTTTATCCCCAGAAATGACAATATTTTTTTTTAGAAACCTCGCCTCATTAGAAATGCACGCAGGGTGCAGGCAGCGGTCCCGCTTTCTTTCCATGAGGCATTGCGGGCCCTCAACCCGCCTTTAGGGGGAGCGCGTGCCTTCCAGTTTTCATAACCTGTGATTCATTTCGGCATTTCATACGTATGCCCTGGCCCTTAGGCTTGCGATTCCCTGCGGTCAGCGATAAAGGGAGTCCATGCTTCCTACTAGCAAAAATTCCATTCGCCTCTTTACCTATTCGGGGATCACAGTCTCTCTCCATTGGCTGTGGTTTCTGGTCGCTTATTTCCAGATTACTACTCGGGAGAATGAGTATGAAGCTGCCATCTGGAAAGTCTGGGAGTATCTAGCCCTCTTCGGCCTAGTGCTCCTGCATGAGTTCGGGCATAGCCTAGCCTGCCGCTCAGTGGGTGGCCAAGCGGATCAGATCCTCCTTTGGCCGTTCGGCGGTGTGGCTTTCGTAAATCCCCCGCAGCGGCCTGGAGCCACGCTCTGGAGCATTGCCGCCGGGCCCCTCGTTAATGTCGCCATCGGCACCTTACTTTGGTTCTTCCTCCCCCTGATTCAGCGCCCAGATCTCCAGCAGACGATGCCGGATGCGCTCCAATGGCTCAGGCAACTGTGGCGCATCAATCTCGGACTGCTCATCTTTAACCTGCTGCCCATCTACCCGTTGGATGGCGGGCAAATCTTACGCTCCTTGCTGTGGTTCTTCTGCTCCGCCGGGCGCAGCCTCCAGATTGCCGTGGGCATTGGCTTTCTCGGCGTGGCGGTAGGCGTCTATTTTGCCATTCAAGAGCAATCGTGGTGGCTCGGAGTGCTTTGCTATCTAGGCTTCATGCGCTGCCTGGCTTCCTGGCGGTATGCGCAACTGCTCCTCGCCCAAGCACGAACGACCAGCACCTCCACTTACTCACTCTGACAAAGTGGGCATGACCTTTTGAAATCTCTTCCGATACGCCAGCGGAGGCATCCCCACCGAGGATTGGAAGGCCCGGGTGAAATGGCTTTGATCGCAGAAACCGCACGCCTCCGCTATATGTCCCAACGCAGCGGTGGATTCCTCCAGACGGCGGCGAGCATTGAGCAGGCGGACTTTTAGCAGGTATTCACCAGGGGTGATATTGAAGAGGCGGCGGAACTCCCGTTGCAGTTGGCTGACAGAGAAATGGGCTAGTCCCGCCAGCGTTTGGAGGCTGATGTATTCGTGATAGTGGCTAAGCACATATTCCATGACCGGGCTCAGGCGATGGTAGTCCCGGGGCGATTCCCCGGCGTGTTCGTAGGGCCGCAGGATTCCGGCTAGGCCTACCACCACTTTCTGCCGAGGCTTGCGGCCCCAGCCCCAGAGCGGGAGTTTGGTGCAAAGATACCAATGCGGGGTGCGTTGATGATCCAACACCAGCCAAGCCTGCTGAGGCAGTGACTGGCCGCTCTGCATCACCCGTTGATCCTCAGCTACATATTGCGCTGCTAAGGCGGGCGGATGGAAATCATAGTCCGTCTTGCCTGCTATCTCTGCCTGCTGAGTGCAGCCATGCATGGCCAGCGACGCAGCATTTACCTGCACAAATCGGCTCTGGGCATCCTTGATAAATAATTGCACATCCGTCATGTATTCGAACAACTGCAATACCTGTCCGGGTGATGAGAGGGAACTGAGAAACTGATCTGGTGTGGTGGTAGCCATGCACAGTTAATACAAAAAGATGCGCTGCATTTCAACGTGCAGTTTCCTGCCGCCAGCGTAAATGTTGCCCCCTATGTTTGACTTTCTAGCTGATTCCGCCAAAGACCGCGCCATTCTCTGTGGCGCGGGCCGATCCCGTCGTGAGTTCCTGCAAATAGGAGCCTTGGGGGCTCTTGGTTTGTCGTGGCCACAATATCTGCAAGCCGCCCGCAATGGCCAAGTGCGGCCTGGGCATGAGAAACGCTCGTGCATCATGATCTTCAATCTCGGCGGCCCTAGCCACATCGATCTCTGGGACATGAAGCCCGATGCGCCCCGTGAGATCCGTGGCCCATTCAAACCCATCCGCACCAAGTCGGATGCCTTTGAACTCTCCGAGCTGTTGCCAAAGCACGCGGCCCTAGCGGATAAATTTTCCCTCGTTCGTTCCTGCCATCACGATGGCGCAGCGGTGCATGATGCGGGCTGGCAAATGATGCAAACGGGGCGGCGTTTTACGGGCGGCATCCAGACGCCACATGCAGGCGCGGTGGCCTCCTATCTGCTAGGTAGGCGCACGGACTTACCGCCCTTTATCGTGTTGCCACAACTCATGGGCCGGGGCGGCGGCAATATGCCGAATGGACAAGCGGGTGGTTTCCTGGGGAAATCGCACGATCCCTTCGCGCTGATGGCGGACCCATCGAAGAAGGATTTCCGCGTGCCAGATTTGTTGCCGCCGGACCAGATTGGAGCCTCGCGTTTGGATCGTCGGAGGAAAATGCGTTCGGTCGTGGAGGACGCTGTGAAGGGCTTTGAAGCTAGTGAAGACGCCCGTCTGCTGGATGAAAATTTTGCCGCTGCCTTCCGCATGATGACCAGTGAGCAAGCGCGGGCAGCCTTTGATCTAAGCCAAGAGCCGGACTCCGTGCGCGAGCGCTATGGCATGAATCGCTTTGGGCAATGTTGTCTGTTGGCGCGCAGGTTGGTGGAGAGTGGCGTGCGTTTTATTACCATCAATACTTTCCTCACGGTGTTCGATGAGATCACTTGGGACATCCACGGCTCCAAGCCATTCACGTCCATCGAAGGCATGAAAGACATCGTTTGTCCCATGTATGATCAGGCCTACAGCGCCTTGATTGAGGATCTGTTCCAACGCGGATTGCTGGACGATACGCTGGTGGCGAACATCTCTGAATTCGGCCGCACGCCGAAGGTAAATCCCGCAGGCGGTCGGGATCATTGGCCGAGTTGCTTCACATCTTACTTCGCAGGCGGCGGCGTGAAAGGGGGCCGCGTGGTGGGCGCTAGCGATACCATCGGCGGTTTCCCGGCGGAGCGTCCGGTAGGGCCGGGAGACATCGTGGCCACGGTGTTTCATAGCCTCGGTTTGGATCACAGTGCGCAGTTGCCTGGCCCAGGAGGACGTCCGTTCTCCCTCACGGACTTAGGCACGGAGCCCATTCACGAACTCTTTACCTAACACGACAAATGATACGCAATCTCTGGCTCCTGTTCGCCACGCCCGTCATCGGCGCGCCTTCCTTCCGCAATGACGTGCTGCCGATCTTATCCAAGGCGGGCTGCAATACTGGTGGCTGTCATGGAGCGCTGGCGGGGAAAGGCGGCTTCCGCTTGTCCTTGTTCGGCTATGATCCAGAGGCGGATTTCCTCACCATCGCGCGGGAATCGCGCGGGCGTCGCGTGGAACTAGCCGATCCTGCTAGCAGCCTCTTTCTCACCAAGCCCACCACCGCCGTGGCGCATAAAGGAGGTAAACGCATTGAGCAGGATTCGCTAGACTATCACCTGCTAGCGGAATGGATCCAAGCAGGCTGCCCAGGGCCACAGGCAGACGATGCCAAGCTCACGAAGCTCATCATCACGCCTGCGGAAACGACGCTGAAACCGGGTGCAGATCAACCCCTGCAAGTCACCGCCACCTACAGCAATGGCACCCAGCGCGAGGTCACCCGCTGGGCGAAATTTACCTCCACAGATGAAACCGTGGCCAGCGTAGATGGCAACGGTATGGTGAAAGTGCTGGGCAGTGGCCAAGGCGCAGTGACCGCGTGGTTTTCCTCTCAGATCGTCATCGCACGCATCGTGGTGCCCTTTGCGCAGACCATTCCAGAGCAGACTTTCAAAGACGCTCCACGTGCTAATTTCATTGATGAACTGGTGCTGCAACAGTTGCAGAAACTCCAGCTTCCGCCGTCCCCACCAGCCACAGAGGCTGTCTTCGTGCGGCGGGCGTTTCTGGATACCATTGGCCGACTACCTACGCCGGAGGAAGCCATGGCGTTCACCTCTGACACCTCGCCTGGGAAACATGAGCGGCTAGTCACGCTGTTACTAGCACGCCCAGAGTTCATTGATTACTGGACTTATAAATGGGGAGATCTCCTGCTCCTGACAGGCGCCAAGCTTCGCCCAGAGGCCATTGCTACTTACTACAAATGGGTGCGGGATCGCGTGGCGAGCAATCTGCCGTGGGATGAAATGGTGCGCCAAATCGTGACTGCACGCGGGGCCGCCACGGAAAACGGAGCCACTAATTTCTTTGCCGTGCAGCAAGATCCTGAGAGCATGGCGGAAAATGTTAGCCAAGCATTTCTCGGCCTCTCCATCGGCTGTGCCAAGTGTCATAATCATCCATTAGAGAAATGGACCAACGACCAATATTATGCGTTCGCTAACTTGTTCGCCCGCGTCCGCGCCAAAGGCTGGGGCGGCGACCCGCGCGAGGGGGATGGGCATCGCGTCTTGTATGTGGAGCCGCAGGGAGATCTCATCCAGCCCCGCACTGGCAAGGCCCAGCCAGCGGCTCCGCTGGATGCTCCGCCACTGGACGCGGCAGATCCAGCAGACCGTCGCGTGGCCCTAGCACAGTGGCTAACAGCGCCAGCGAACCCCTATTTCACCCGCGCGATAGCCAATCGGGTGTGGGCGAATTTCATGGGCGTTGGCTTAGTGGAAACGGTCGATGATCTGCGCGTCTCCAACCCTGCTAGCAACGAGCCATTGCTAGCAGCCCTAGCCGCCGAACTGGTGCAGCAGCGCTATGATCTCAAGGCGTTGATGCGGCAGATTCTCCTCTCGCAAACGTATCGTCGCACCAGCGAAACCTTGCCGGAGAACGCGGGAGACCGGCGTTACTATTCTCGCTATTTCCCGCGTCGATTAATGGCGGAGGTCATCAGCGATGCCATCGCTGACGTGACTAAGGTGCGGGACAGTTTCACAGAAATCGCACTGAATGATGGCTCTTCACAAAAGACCGAAGCCTATGGTCCTAACACGCGTGCCCTACAACTCCAAGATGCCGCCGTGCGCTCCTATTTCCTCAAGACGTTCGGGCGTAATTCGCGCGACATCACCTGCGAGTGCGAACGCTCTAATCAACCCAGCCTAGTGCAGGTACTGAACCTAGCCAATGGGGATACCGTGAATCTGAAATTGTCTGCCAAGGAAAGCCGCGTCACCCAAGTAGTCGCTAGCGAGATGGCCACTCCAGCCTTGATTCAGGAGGCCTGGATGCTCTGCCTCAGCCGAGTGCCAAGCAAGCCAGAGAGTGAACAATTTGAATCCCTCATCAAAGCCGCCGCCCCAGCCGAACGACGTCAGGTGGTGGAGGATCTGTATTGGTCACTGCTCACGAGCCGTGAATTTCTGTTTCAACACTAGCCACCTTTCCATCCGATGCAAGATTCTAAATCACCCCTTATCCACCTGCTATTGCTCTGCTTCATGCAGCCACTTTACTCACATGCAGAGACCGCAGTCGTATATGAAAAGGACATTGCGCCTATTCTGCGGAGCTACTGTGCGGGCTGCCATAATGACAAGGATCAAGAAGCGAAACTCTCTGTGGAAACCTACGCCCGCTTACGCCAAGGCGGAGAGGACGAGGGCGATCCGATCAAAGCTGCGGAGCTAAGCGCGTCCGTTTTCCTCAACGTCACCCACAATGCAGGCAAAGCCCACATGCCGCCGAAGGACGAGCCGCAGGTGCCTGCAAAAGAACTCGCCACGCTCAAGCAATGGGTGCTAGGCGGCGCGCCAGGACCTGCGCACGATGTGTCCATCCTGCGCAGTCTCACGGTGCCTAGCATCTCAGCGGCGGCGTGCGCGAAGCCGTTTACAGCCGTGGCTTACAGTGCCGATGGGAAACTGCTAGCCTTGGCACGCACTGGCACGGTGGAGATTCAAGATGCCAGCACAGAGGCGGTGCGCCAGACCATCACGGGCCTGCCAGGGAAGGTGTCTGCGGTGCATTTCACGGTGGATCATCAGCAGATCATTATTGCCACTGGGATTACAGGATTGTATGGCGTGGCGCAACTGAGAGATGTGGCTAGTGGGGCCTTGGTGCGGGAGTTCAGCGGTCATGCGGATGTGCTCTCCGATGCGGAAATTTCTCCAGATGGAAAGATGCTAGCCACGGCTGGGTATGATCGGGAAATCAAACTCTGGGATCTGCCGCAAGGCACGTTACTGCGCACCATCTCCGTGCATAAAGGCGCGATCTTTGATCTGGCGTGGCATCCGAATAGCAAGGTGCTGGCATCAGCTAGTGCGGATGAAACCATCAAGCTCTGGCGCGTGGCAGACGGTGTGCGATTGGACACGTTGAATCAACCACAGAAGGAAATGAACGTGGTGCTCTTCACGCCCGACGGCGGCCGCATCCTAGGCGCAGGGCGGGATAAACGCATTTACCAATGGCAATTTGTAAGCACCGATGCCCCAGGCGCGAACCCAGTCCTAACCTCCCGTTTCGCGCACGAAGCCCCGATTCTCAGCCTCGCGCTCAGTGCCGATGGGAAACAATTATTGTCCAGCGCAGAGGATCGCACACTGAAATTCTGGAGCTTGCCGGAACTCACGTTGCAACAAGCGTTGCCCGCGCAGGCGGATCAGGCCGCAGTGCTCGCGGCGGCACCAGATCGTAAATTTTTAGTGGCGTTAGCGGATGGTTCTCGCCAAGTCCTCAGCGCTCCGGGCGTGGCCGCCGCAGATCAAGTAATCAACTCTAGCACGCCCAAACCCCCTCTTCACAGATCCCTCAATGCGCTGACAAAAATCAGTGAAACTGAACCCAACGAAACCGCAACAGCAGCTATGGGCATTGAATGGCCGACGGAAATAACGGGAGTGGTCAGCAAGGAAGGCGACGTAGATTGCTATCGTTTCCATGCCACTGCGGGGGAGACGATCACCGTTGCCGTCAATGCCGCGCGCACGAAATCGCTCCTAGATTCCAAGTTAGAAATCCTCACCACCGACGGCCAACCTGTGGAGCAGGCTGTGCTGCAAGCCACGCGCGATTCTTGGTTTACCTTCCGTGGAAAAAACTCGGATGTGACCGATGATTTCCGGGTGCAGAACTGGGCGGAAATGGAGTTGAACGAATACCTCTATGCTAATGGTGAGGTGGTGAGGCTGTGGCTGTATCCCCGTGGTCCAGACTCTGGGTTCAAGGTTTATCCAGGTGAAGGAAAGCGGCAGCCCTGCTTCGGCACCACGGCTCTGGTTCATGCGTTGGGCGAGCCCGCGTATATCGTCACCCCGTTGCCCGCAGGCAGCCAGCCAGCGCCCACGGGGCTGCCGGTATTTCATCTGAACTACGTCAACGATGACGAGCCAACGCGTCGCTGGGGTAGCGATTCCCTGCTGTTATTTACGGCTCCGTTGGAGGCGGATTACGTAGTGCGACTAACCGACGTGCGTGGCTTCGGTGGAAAGGAATACGCTTACACCCTAACCGTGCGCCCACAGCAGCCAGACTTCAGCGTGACCGTGGCGGCCAAGGATCTGAAAATCAGCCCGGGCAGCGGTCGGGAGCTGATGTTTACCGCCACGCGCGAGGATGGCTTTGCGGGTCCCATCCGTGTGGAAGTGAGCAATCTACCGCCTGGATTCACCGTGAATTCCCCCTCGGAAATTGAGCCGAATCAGAATTCGACGATCTTGGTGCTCAGTGCTGCCGCGGATGCGCCCGCACCAGATGCGGCGGCTTGCGATGCCGTCAAACTCTCCGCCGTAGCCACCGTGTTAGGAAAAGAAGTCCGTCATGATTTCGGCACGTTAGGGAAAATTGCCTTAGCCCCACCCGCCAAAGTGCTCGTGGAAATTTTGCCCCCAGATGGCCTCACGGTCTTCTCCATCCGGCCTGGGGAGAAGATCACAGCCCGCGTGCGGGCGACTCGAGTGGACTTCTCCGGCCGCATCGAATTAGGTAAAGAAGATGCTGGCCGCAACCTGCCGTATGGACTCTTCGTCGATAACATCGGCCTCAGTGGCCTGCTGATTGTGGAAGGCCAGACTGAACGTGATTTCGTCATCACAGCCTCTCCCATCGCCAAACCCGGCACGCGCTACTTCCACCTCCTCGCCTCCGCAGATGGTGGCCAAGCCTCTAAGCCGGTGAAACTGCAAGTGCTGCCCCCCAGCCTGTGAAGACCTCCTCAGTCGGCTGCTACGCGGGGTCATTGCCATCGAACACTTGGGGGACGATCCTGGGTTAGCCGAGTCCAATTCCGTCCGCCGTGGAGGCTGTAACAGCTGCTTGCCTGTGCGCCTACAGCACTTAAATTCGACTCATGTTACGTTTTAGTTTATTCGGTTTTTCCATCATTGTTGAGCCTTGGTTCTGGCTCGGCACCGCCTTGCTTGGGGCGTATGGTATTGGCCATGCTGGTGGCAGCGCAGCGGTGCTCTTGTTGTTGATTTGGATCGCGGTCGTGTTTGTGTCCATCCTTTGGCATGAGCTGGGACATGCTTTTCTGCAACGCCGTTTCGGCGGGCGAAACATTGAAATCTGTCTCCACAGCCTGGGTGGCTATGCCCAGGCCTCGGGTGATTTTACACGCCACGAGAGTCGCTGGATCTCCCTGGCAGGCCCCTTGGCGGGACTCATGATTGCGGCGGTCATCTGGTCTTTCCAAGACTATTGGCACATTCAAAATCTGTTTGTGTGGGCGCTAGTGCGAGACCTCTGGTTCGTCAACTTTGTCTGGTCGTTAGTGAACCTGCTGCCGATCCTACCTTTGGATGGTGGCCGGGTCTTGGAAGCCAGCGTGGATAAACCATCCGCATGGCTGCACCAAGTTAGCTTCGTTACTGCCATCGTGGCTGGACTGGGTTTTTTCGCTTACGCTCCGTCGCTCTTTCTCCTGCTCTTTTTCGGCGTCCTCGCCTATCGGAATTATCAATCCATGCAATCCTCCGTGGGCGGCTGGAGCCCCGTGCGGTGGCGGGATTCAGCGCCCGCGTCGTTTGAAAATGAGCCTGCACGCAAGGCTAAAAAATACGAACCAAAGCTGCGTCCACGAGTTGAATTGGATCGGGAGCACCCTGCCGTGATCGAGACGGATGCTTTGTTAGATAAAATTTCCCGTGAAGGATTCGGCAGTTTAACGCCCGAAGAGAAGCTGGCGCTAGACCGCGCCAGCGCAGAGCTAAAGGCCAAGGACCGCCGCAGGTAAACGAAGCGTCACTTGCACAACTCGTTCGGCATGGCATCGTAGGATCACTTTTCACCTGAATGAAATCATTCCTCGCCATCTTACTGCTAATTTCGTTCGCGCTTCCTAACGCGGGGTGGAATCAGTTATTGGCGTGTGCGGAAATGGCCTCTGCCCCCACGGCGTGCGGTTGTTGTGAACCCGGCCATTGTGCTTGCGCGCAGACCTCCGATCAGCCTGCCAAGCCCATTCCCAGCGTTCCGCCGCGCGCGGTTACGGCGCCCGATTCGTTTTGCCTCACGGAAATCCCCCCCAGTCCTAGCCCTAATCTATTTCGGCTAGAGCAGCAGGGACGCGGACGCTGCACTGCGCCAGCGGTGCGCACTTATCAGCAGCACGTGCCGCTCTATCGCTGGCACTGCGTGGTGTTGTGTTGATGTAAATCAAGGAGTCGGGGCGTATCCGCCCCGAGCACATTGCAAATGAGGGGCGAAACGTCTCGCCTCCTCGGATTTACCTACACCTAACACCACCTTTGTTTATGAAATTTTCCGTTCTCTGGACCATCCTGGGACTGCTGTCGCTCAGCCGTGCAGACGCCCCCATTTCTCCCCAACTCATCGCCCAACTCGTCAACGAAGCCGCCCAGCATCACCCTGCGGTGGCGGCGGCCCAGGCCCGCACTGAGGCTGCGCAAGCAGCCATCCAGGCCGTGCGGCTGTGGTCCGATCCACAGTTAGGGCTCGGTCTCAACTTAGCCCGCCGCTCCATGCGCCAGAACGATGGCGACCTGCGCCTGGGCCTGGAACAAATGCTGCCGCAGCCCCAGCTCTACGCCGCAGAGCAACGCCAAGCGGATGCGTCCCTCGCCACAGAGCAGGCAAAAGCCCAGCAAATCACCAACGAGTTAGGGCTCAGCATAGCCCATGGCGTGGTGGAGCTGGCCTTGGCAGATGAAGTGATCCGATTGCAGGCGGAAAATTTATCCTGGCTGCAAACCATCGTTTCCGCCGCCGCCGAGCGTGCCAAAAATCCTGGTGCCACCGCTGCGGAAACGCTGCGTCTGGAGAGCGAGCTAGCTCTGCGCACCCAAGCCTTAACTAATGCACGCAATCAACGATCCCAAATGGCCAGGGCGCTGAATCTCCTGCTAGGCAGACCCGCCACCGCCGCCTGGAGCGCATTGCTATTACCAGTGCAAACGCCGCTACCACAAACCTTGGACGCACTTCAAAAACAAATGCAACAGACCAATCCGCAGCTAGCCGGCCTGCGCCATCAATCCACCGGAGCCAAGGCCGAGACCGACATGGCCGTGGCCAAACAACGCCCCGTGCTCAGCCTAGCCGTAGAGACGGACACCTACTCTGGCGGCAAGGTGGTGGATACCATGATAGGGCTGAAAGTGAACCTGCCGTGGCTTAACCGCAGTGCTTATGCTGCGGATGTCAGCCGCAGTCAGCAGCTCCAGGCGGCCAGTGAGAAGGATCTAGCCGCAGCCCAACTGACCCTAACAACGCAACTGACCTCTCTCCTCACTGAGTTAGAAAACCAGCGCCAAGCAGTACAGGCCTACACCACCGCCGTCATTCCCAAGAGCCAGCAAGCACTAGAAACGATCCAGAATGCTTGGGTCTCATCCCAGGCCACCTTGCTAGAGGTGCTGGATGCGCAGCGCACCCTACTAGAAAGCCGACAAGAGGCCATCCGTGCTCGTGCCGCTGCCGAAGCCGCTCGCCAATCCCTCATCAGCCTAACCACCGGATTCAAATGAATTTCAAAAATTTCCTCACCATCGTCGTCATCCTAGCCGCATTTTTCATCGGTTGGTTCCTCCCTCGCCAGCCCCACGAATCAGCCACCAAAGAGCGGAAAATCCGCTTCTACCAGAGCGCCATGCATCCGTGGATCAAGAGCGATACCCCGGGCCGCTGCACCATCTGCGGCATGGAACTCACGCCTGTCTATGAGGGAGAAAACGGGCTGGATGCGGCTGCGCCAGACACTGTTTCCCTAACGCAAAATCAAATCCAAGTCACCCGCGTGCAGACCGCCACTGCCGCCGTGCAGCCGCTGCTGCGCACCTTGCCGGTGGCTGGCATCATGGACGATGATGAGAGCCGACATCGCATCCTCAGCGCTTATGTGGAAGGGCGCGTGGAGAAACTTTTCGCTAATCATCATGGCGCAGAAGTCATTGCGGGCCAGCCACTAGCCTTGATCTACAGCCCCACGCTGCTCCAGGCCGAGCGTGAATACCGCACCCTCACAGGCGACCTCCAAGCCAAGACCGCCCTACGGCTGCGCCAAATGGGGCTCACAGAAACGCAGATTGCCGCGCTCCCGAGCAAGCCCGTCGATGCCCTTACGTCGGAGATCCTGGCTCCGCTCAGCGGCACGGTGGTGACGCACAGTGTCTATGAAGGGCAATATGTGATGTTAGGACAGCCGATGTTTGAGATCGCAGATTTCAGCGTCATGTGGTTCCAGTTCCGCGCATACGAGCAGGACTTACCGTGGATCAAGCTGGGGCAGACGGTCGTGGTCACCACGCCCTCGCAGCCGGGCAAGACGTTCAGCGGGCGGGTGACGTTTATTGATCCTAACTTCAATGAAGCCACCCGTTCCACCTCCGTGCGGGTGGAATTACCGAACCCCATGGTGGAGGGCCGGCGGGAAATTTTGCATCGGCTCTATGCGGACGGTTCCGTGTTAGTAGAAACGCCGGATGTCCTCAGCATCCCACGTTCCGCCCTACTGGCCGCAGGGCCAGAGGCCGTGGCTTATGTTGATCTCGGCGGAGGGAACTACCGCCGCACGGTCCTCAAGACGGGCCGCCGAGGGGATACGCTGGTGGAAGTTATCGCTGGTTTGCAGGCTGGTGATCTGGTGGTGACGAACGGAAATTTACTCATCGACGGCCAAGCGGAAATAAATCGTTCCTTCGCCTCGCCCACGCCGAGCATGACTGCGCCCGCGCTGAGCGAGGCCGCACAGCAAGCCCTGGCAGCCTTTCTGCCCGTGGCGGATGCCATGGCTGCTGCGCTGGCACAGGACAATCTAGCGGCTTACACCAAAGCCAGCCAACCAGCCACCGACAAGGCCCAGGCGGTCGTCTCGGCGTTGCCTGCGAGTCCAGAGCGCGCGGCCCTAGCTGCTGCTAGCCATTTGGAAACGGCGGCTGATTTGGAGGCGGCACGATTGCAATTTCACAAATTTACGGTGGCCGCCACCGCCTTGCTAGAGCCGCTGCGCAGGGCTTCAGGGATGCCGCCGTTGGCGGTGTGGGAATGTTTCATGGTGAACCAGATCATCGCTGGAGCCCCGCCCAAAGGCCACTGGCTCCAGCTCCCAGGCCGCCCAGGGCAGAATCCTTTCTTTGGTCATAGCATGTTAGATTGTGCAAAGGAGATCCGGCCATGATTGCGCGCATTATCAGATGGAGTCTGGGAAATCGTTTCCTGGTCCTGTGTGGCGTATTGTTGCTCATCACGTTAGGGCTGCGCGCGCTTTACCAGACGCCCGTGGACGCCATCCCGGACCTGACGGAGAACCAAGTGCAAGTCTATGCGGACTGGATGGGCCGCAGCCCGCAAGAGGTGGAGGACCAAGTGACCTTCCCGCTCTCCACCGGCCTGCAAGGCCTAGCAGGCGTGAAGGAAGTGCGGGCAAACTCAATGTTCGGCTTCTCGCTGCTGACGATTATCTTTGAGGAAAAGATCGAGCCTTACTTCGCGCGCGCGCGAATCTTAGAGCGGCTGAATTTCCTGCAAAGCGCGCTGCCAGAAGGTGTGAAGCCGCAGTTAGGCCCCGACGCGTCTGGGCTGGGCTGGGTGTATCAATACTATTTTGACGTGGGGAAGGACCGCACGTCGGACTTGGCACAACTGCGTTCCCTGCAAGACTGGTATGTCCGCTATCAATTGGCCAGCGTCTCGGGCGTGGCGGAGGTGGCCAGCATCGGCGGCTTTGTGAAGCAGTATCAGATTGAGCTTTCCAGCACTAAGATGCGTGCCAGCAACGTGACGATGATGGAAGTCCTCACGGCAGTGCAAGCCGCTAATCTCAACGTGGGGGGCAAGGTGGTGGAGGAAAATGGCGCGGAGTTAGTGCTGCGGGGAATCGGGTTAGTGACTAGCATAGAGGATCTGGAGCTGGTGACGGTGAAAGCGATGAATGGCACGCCGATCTATTTAAAGGACCTTGCCACGGTGCAGTTAGGCGGAGATTTCCGACGTGGCGCATTGGACTTGAATGGGCATGAAGTGGTGGGCGGCACGGTGGTCATGCGCACGGGAGAGAACGCCAAGGCAGTGATCCAAAGCGTGAAGGAAAAGCTGGCGCAAATCGCTCCCAGCTTGCCTGCGGGCGTCAGCATCAAGCCGTTCTATGATCGCAGTCAGCTCATTGATAACACCATCGATACGCTGAAACACGCGTTGTTAGAAGAGATCGTGCTCGTGACCCTAGCCCACATCATTTTCCTCTGGCACTTCCGCAGTATCCTCATCGTCACGCTGCCATTGCCAGTGTCCATCCTCATTTCCTTTTTGCTGATGAAAGAGTTCGGCATCACCAGCAATATTATGTCGCTCACGGGCATTGCCATTGCCATCGGCGTGCTCGTGGATGCAGCCATTGTGGTGACGGAAAACGTCCTGCGCCACTGTGAGGAAGCAGAGCAGCGGAAGGGCGCACGACTCAGCGCAGAGGAAACGTGGCAGACCACGCTAGCGGCCTGCATCCAAGTCGGCAGGCCGATCTTCTTTGCCATGGCGATCATCATTCTGGCCTTCGTGCCGGTGTTCGCGCTCAGTGGGCAAGAGGGGAAATTGTTTCACCCGCTGGCGTTTACGAAGACCTTTGCCATGATCGGCAGCACGTTGCTAGCGGTGACATTTGTCCCCGTGCTGTGCAGTTTCTTAGTGCGCGGGCCATTTCATGCGGAGGAGAAAAATGTAGTGATGAAATTTCTCCTGCGTCTCTACGAACCCACGCTGGACTGGGCGCTGGGGCATCGGAAGACGGTGTTAGGCTTAGCCAGTGGGATTTTGGCGTGCGCCTTGATCGTGGCCTTTGGACTGCCGCGCGCCACCGTGAAGCAACTACGGGATGCGGGCCACCTGCAACTCGCAGCGGCGGTGGCGGGCTTTGGGAAAGAGTTTATGCCGCCGCTGAATGAAGGCAGTCTGCTCTACATGCCGGTGCTGATGCCGAAGACTGGGCTGAAG
Source organism: Verrucomicrobiales bacterium (assembly GCA_043757865.1). Lineage (GTDB taxonomy): Bacteria > Verrucomicrobiota > Verrucomicrobiia > Verrucomicrobiales > V1-33 > JAGNEJ01. Next base: position 20,283 of record JAYVOP010000067.1, read on the forward strand.
GAAATCCAACGGGTGATGTCGTGGCAGGACACAGTGATTGCCAGCACGCCGGAGGTGGAGACGGCGGCGGGCAAGTTAGGACGATTTGAAACGGCCACCGATCCCGCGCCCACGGAGATGCTGGAAACGACGATCATGCTGAAGCCGGAATACGTGGCGGATGGCTGGTTCAGTGTGAAACGCAATCCCGCGTGGCGCGCGGGCATGACGATGGACAAGCTCAAGGCGGAGCTAACCGAAAAGATGAAGCAAGTGCCCGGCTATGTGCCCGCATTTCTCCAACCCATCGAGAACCGCATCCTCATGCTCTACACGGGCATCCGCGCGCAGGTGGGCGTGAAAATCTATGGCGACAGCCTGGATAAAATTCAGCGCAAAGCCTTCGAGATCGAAGCGCTCATCAAGAGCATCCCCGGAGCCACCGGGGTGTCGCCCTCGCGCGTGCAAGGGAAGCCGTATCTCAACGTGCAGGCGGATCGCCACGCCATGGCGCGTTATGGGTTGAGTGCGAAGGACGTGTTAGATGCAGTGGAAATTTCCATCGGTGGCAAGAACGTGAGCACCACGATTGAAGGTCGAGAGCGCTTTCCCATCCAGATCCGCGTGCAGCAAAGCGAGCGCGACGACATTGATAAACTCAGCCGTATCCTCATCGCCACGCGCCCCGGCATGACGCCCGCTGCGCCTGCGGCAGGTATGGCCGCCGCCGAACCAGAGGGAGCTTACATCCCGTTAGGCATGGTGGCAAAAATCACGCGGGACGTGGGTGCCAACGAGATTGCGAGCGAAAACGGACGCCTGCGCAGCTACGTGCAAGCGAACGTGCAGGACCGTGATCTAGGCGGCTTCGTGCAAGAGGTAGAGCAGCGGCTGAAGGACGTGAACTGGGAAGGACTAACCTACAAGATGACGGGCGAATACGAGAACCAGCGACGTTTCGTGGACACCATGATCGTGGTCTTTCCGTTGGTGTTAGGGATCATTTTCGTGCTGCTCTATATGGTATATGGCAGCGCCCTGGAGGCGGCTCATGTCATGCTGGCGGTGCCCTTTGCGCTCAGCGGTGGCGTGCTCTTGCAGAAGCTGCTAGGCTATAATTTCAATGGCGCAGTGTGGGTCGGCTACATTGCGTTATTTGGCACTGCGGTGCAGACGGGCGTGGTGATGGTGGTGTATTTAGAGGAGACCGTGCAGGACCGCATGAAGCAGCTAGGTGCAGCGTTCGGCTATGCGGATCTGGTGCAAGCGGTGAAGGACGGAGCGCGGCTGCGGCTGCGTCCGAAGGTGATGACCGTGGCTACCATTGTGGCGAGTCTCCTGCCGATTATGTGGAGCCATCGGCAAGGCGCAGAGGTTATGCAGCCACTGGCCGCGCCCGTGATCGGTGGCATGATCTCCAGCCTCGTGCATATCTTGATCGTGACGCCAGTGATCTTCCTGTGGCTGCGCAGTCGGAGGCTGCGTGCAGTGGAGTAAAGGTGGTGCGAGGCTGCGGCCACGCTCTACCTGGGCTTGATGGCTGAGGCCGGAGCGCACTCGTGGTTCCGTAGGGGAAAAGTAGTTGCGTCCGTAGAGCCCGCAGCAATGATCCGAGCCTATGCTTTCCCACATCGTCACCTTCTACACGAATCCGCTTGTCCCCAACGCCGCAGATGCCCTTATCGCAGGTTGTGAAAAATATTTACGCGGGATCCCAGGCATCGTCCATTTCCACGTCGGTAAAATGGTGCCTAGTGACCGCCCGGTCGTCAGCCAGGAATACCAAGTGGGGCTGAACGTCATCTTCGACAGCGTGGAATCCGAGCGCGCCTACCAGCCGCATCCTTCCCACCAAGTGTTCGTGGAAACGGTCTTCCTTCCGAACTGTGTGAAGGCCGTCATCTTCGACTTTTCTTAGCGTGTGAGCCCGGCCCGCGTTGTCTGGCTGAGCTTGCTGCTGACGTGTCAGGGGCTCGCAGCTCTGCCTGTTTACAATACCGCTGCGTTGCAAGGTTGGTGGGCTAGCCATGGCATCACCACCGATTATCCAGCGGAGGCTGCCAAGCTGCAATCCGCCTTGCAGGCTGCGCAGGAGGCCGGGGCGGAGGATGTGCGCGCGACGGTGAATGGCATAAATTTCCAAGGATGGGTAGAGCTGGCGGCGTGGTTACACCTGTTTCCGGGGGCAGCGGAGAACAGTTTCCTGAACTCCGCTGAGGGCCGTGCGACCTTTGCGCGGGTGGGAGCAAACGTCAATTTGCGCCAGCAGTTCCTGACGAATCTCAGCGCGTTCGATGATGCGGGCCGGGCGGTGGAGATCTACTGCCGCATCGCCCATGCTGCGCCTGAAGCCTGCCAGCGCTGGCCGCAGTTGGCGGCGGCCTTTGCGTTCGTGTGGGATCAGCCTTTCCCAGCAGAATGGCCTCATGCGTTTGTGGACGCCAAGAAACTCCCCAGGGGCGACAGTGATCCCGTGGCCCGCTTCCAGGCGCTTTGCCAGTTAGGCCCTGGCGTGACGATCAAACCAGGTGAGGTGCGGAAATTTCTCATTGATCCGGCCAAGCTCTCTGCGCGGGATTTGATGTTCGTGGTGGATACGCCGCTGGAATTTAAGGAGCTGAACTACGTCCTCCAGATCAAGCTGAGCGACCCCACGCGGCTCAATGATCTCTTTCCCCAAGTGCCTTACGATGCCGCGCGCATGAGCCGGGGAGAGTTGCTTTGGCCGCACGAAAGCTATCGGCTGATCGACATTGGGAAACAGGGTGGCATTTGCGCGGACCAAGCGTATTTTGTCGCCATGGCTGGCAAAGCCCAGGGTCTGCCCACGGTGTTGCTCTTTGGCCAAGGCACCACGGGCGGTCATGCTTGGGTGGGCTACCAGGGGCGGCCCGGGCAATGGACGTTGAATGTGGCGCGCTATCGAGAGGGGAACTACACCAGTGGCCGCACCTATGATCCGCAAACTTGGCGCACGATCACGGATACCCAACTCGCGTTCCTAACGCAGGATCCAGTGACGCCCGCCACGGCTCTGCGGGGTCGGTTGCTGATGCATTGGGCGCAGCAAAATCACGCTGCGGCCAGCTATCCGGTCCTGTTAGGGCTAGCACGCAGCGCGTGGCCGCACAGCTTTGATATTTGGGAGCTTCAGGCGCAGTGTCTTGCGGATCGGCAGATGCCTGCGCTGGCTTGTCAGGGGTTTTGGGAGCATTGGACGGAGACGTTTCGGGACGACCGGGATCTGCGTTTCCGTGGGCAAAGTGAATTGCTCAAACTGCACGAAGCCAACGGCAACCCCGCTGCGGCCACCGCGCTGCGGACGCAGATGATGGCAGAAAATAAGCATGCGCGCTTTGATCTGGCCATCAGCCTAGCCGCTGCGCCCGTCTTCGCCTTGGTGCAGGCGAATCATTGGCCGGAGGCGCAACAAATATTCCTAACCGTGCTCAAAGGCAGTGGCAAAGAAGCGGGCGGCAGCCTCTTCTACAACCTCGTCCAGTCTTACGTCGAACAAGCCGTGCAGGCCGGACAGAAGGAATTGGCGCGCACCGCTTGGCAGCGGGCGAAGCCGCTTTTCAATGCCCCGCCGCTGAGCACTCTAGCTGTGGATTTCAAAACGCTGGAGGCCAGCCTGCCGCCGCCATGATCCTCACGCTCCTTCGCCATCAATGAAGACGCGATGCCACAGCTCTAGGATCACAAGGCTCATCACTTGCTTTAAATAAACGAACTCCCGCGTCTCCATCTTGGCGACGAGCCACGCCACGCGCTTGGGATCGAAGTAGCCGCGCTTTTTCAATGAGGTTTCGCTGAGCGTATCGGCTACTAACGCCTTGAATTCAGGGTGTTCGAAGAAGAACTCCAGCGGTAGGAAGAAAGGGATTTTGGGGCGATGTCCGGGGCGGTTACGCGGCATTTTGGCGAAGGCTTCATCGGCTAGTTTGCGCTCGATCCATTTATCCTTGCCGCCTTGCACCTTGAGATGCGGCGGCATACGGAAGGCTAGTTCGATGAGGCGATGATCCAGAAACGGCAGCCGATACTCTAACGAGTGGGCCATGGTGTTCTTGTCCTGACGGATCAACGCCCAGTCTTGCAGCCACTCATCAAACTGCAATTTCAACAACTGATCCAGGAACGGCCCGCTGGTGTCCCGCACTGGCGGCACCCACGTGTTACTGGCGAGGTGCTTGAACTCCGGGGTGTAAACGCTGCGTCGCTCATCCTCCGCCCACAGCGTGCGCAGGGCCACATAATTATTCATGATGTCCCGCTGGGAATAGTTTCTCAGGAAATCGACCACGCGCTTTTTTCCCTGACTGCCGAGGTCCGCGGGGAACTCAAAGAACTTATTCAGCAACCAATGCGGTGTGGCCGCAAAACCATTGGCCGCGAGATGGGTGAGCGCAAAGCTGCCGAACTTCTGCTGAAATCCCTGTACTTTCTGGATCACTTTTTGGAAAGAATATCCTGCGAATATCTCGTCCGCACCCTCGCCTCCTAACACTACTTTTAAATCCTTGCTGGCTCCTTCCGCTAACTTGTAGAAGGCAATGATGAGCGCATCTCCCACGGGCTGATCCATGTGCCAGACGATCTTCCGCAGCAGGTTGAAATCCCCCGCCTCGCAGATGATCTCATGGTGATTCGTGCCCAGGAATTTAGCCGTCTCCGCCGCGTCCTTCGTTTCATCCAAGGGCGAGCCAAAGCCCACGCTATAAGTGTTCACGCTGGAGGCGTGCTTCATCATGTCTGCCACCACCAGACTGCTGTCCACCCCTCCGCTGAGGTAAGCGCCCACGGGCACATCACTGCGCATGTGCAGGGTAATGGCGTCGTCCCAGAGGGATTTTAACTCCTCGTAGTATTCGTCGTCAGAACGGTAAGATTTACCATCGCTTAAATGAATATCCCAATAACGCTGCATCTCCATGCTGCCATCTGCGCGCAGATGTAGATAGTGCGCAGCGCGCAGTTTAGAGATGCCCGCAAACATCGTCTGCGGCTCTGGCACATTGCGCAGGCAGAGGTAGGCATCGATGGCGGCCACATTCGGCTGCGCACTCACGTGCTGGCTTTGGAGCAGGGATTTGGCTTCGCTGGCAAAGAGGAAACGGCCATTTTCCCGAGTCCAGTACAGCGGCTTCTGCCCCGTGCGATCTCGCGCAATGAAGGTTTCCCGCTTCCGTTCATCCCGCAGACAGAAGGCAAACATGCCATTGAGCCGACCTAGCACACCTTCCATTCCCCATTCTTCATAACCGTGGAGAATCGTCTCCGTGTCGCTCTGCGTGGTGAAATGATGCCCGCAGGCGAGCAACTCTGCGCGCAGTTCTTGATAGTTATAGATTTCCCCGTTGAGCACGATCGCACAGGAGCGATCCTCATTATAGATCGGCTGCCAACCACCAGTGAGGTCAATGATGCTCAGCCGCACCATGCCCATGCTGAAGCCTGGTTGAGCATAGAATCCCTCCCCATCCGGGCCACGATGCTTCATTACCCGGGCCATCTTTTCCAATAGCCCAGGCTCCTCGAATCCAGAAAAGCCAAATATACCGCACATGCCGCCCCTCATAAACGTCCGGCCCAGCAATTCAAGCGGAGAGGGGGAAATTAAGGCGCGCCGCCCGCCCACAAATTTGGGCGGCACGCCTTCAGAGCCCGCACTCGCTAAGACTCATCATTTCTTTATTCGGTTTCTGCGGAGGATAGTTGCAGAAAAGTTCATTTATTTTTCAGCTAGCCTACAAACGCAGCGTGGCGACATTGCTGTCGCCACCGCGGACCAATTTGGATCTAGGGAGTTTACCAGGACTTCACGTTATCGGACCACGTGTCGTAGTCGCCATCTGGGCCCGCGCCCCACATGATGGCTTTCTTACCCCGGATCTTGGCGGGCACGTTGCTAGAGCCACCGGAACGTTCCGGGTTTTCGATTTCGCCATCGAAGTCAGCATCCAAGATCAGCTTGTAGCCTTTGCCCCAGGGATCATACAGCGAGGGGGCCGCTTCATTGTCTTCATAGTTGATCCCGTTGATCGGCCTTCCGGCGTTGGTCTTGGCTTGTTGCATCCCATCAATGTAGTTCAGGTGACGGGGATTTTCCTTGTCGGTGTCTTTGGCCGCAGCTAACACGCCCAAGAAGGTTTGCCCATCGGCGGTGTCAGAGATCTCTTCATCACTAGCCGTGCCACCGCCGCTGGTGGAGATGGGGAGGCGATCATAGTCGGACGCAAAGCTGGCAATGGCACCGCAAACTTCGACGCAGACTTTTTGGGCGGCGGCTTTCTTAACAGTGTTCATCACCTTGCCGTAGCCACCGACTGCGCCCCCTGCGAGCAGAGCGATGATGGAGACGACGACGAGGAGTTCGATGAGCGTGAAACCGCTGCGGGCGCGACGGTGATGAGAAAAGCGGGTGCGAGGGGTAAGTTTCATAGCGGGTTTTGTGGTTTGGGTGGTTGCTTATTCGACTACTCAGGGCGAAGACAAGGAAAAACTGTCCCACCGCCGACAAAATACCGATCGGCTTGTATAATGTAAATACAAAATACTGCTTTCCCCGAAAAAATTAGGGGAATTACCTAGATGAAAAAGACCCCAACTCCCACCGGCCCGCTAACCTCTGAACAACTGCGCGCGGACCTCACCACCCTGCTGCAAAGCCCACAGTATCAACCGCTGGACCGCATCGGCATTTCCAAGAAATTTGGCCTGCCGTTAGAGTCGCGCCAGTTTCTCCGCAAAACCTTGCAGACCATGGAGGCGGAGGGGCTCGTGAGCTACGGGGCGCGCGGGCTGTATCGCTGGCGGCAGCCGGAGGCGAGCCCGCGTGGCAGCCAGCGAGGAGTGCGGGGCATCGTCCACCTGGGACGCCAGGGGCAGGGGAAATTTTTGGCGGACTTTAAAAGCCCAGGGGATGCTGCTGCCGCCACGGCTCTGGGGCTGACGCGGACTTCCCAGGTCAGTATTTCCGAAGGCGCGCTGGGCACGGCGTGGCATGGGGATGTGGTGTTGGCAGAAATTTCCACGGAGCAGCCCGAGGCGTGGTGGAAGCATGTGGCGGAGAAACGGAAGCTGCTTGAGTCCATGCGGTCGAGTGGGCAGCCCGCCTTCATTGCCAGAGTGACGAAGATCCTGGAACGCCAGCCGCAGACCATCGTGGGCACGCTCAATGGCTCTGCCAAAGGGTATTGGATCACGCCAGATGATCCGGCCTGCGGGACGAAGGTGCTAGTCGTCGCGGGTCCAGGGCAGGCCGCGTTAGGAGAAAAGGTGGCCGTGGAGATCACGGAATGGCCGAAGCCGGGACGCCTGCACGCGCAGGCGCGGCTGCTGCGCAGTCTGGGGGCGGCCAATGCGCCTGGGCAGGACATGCTCAGCATCATTTACCAATTCCGCCTGCCACAGGAATTCCCCGCTGCAGTCACTGCCGAGGCAGAGGCCGTGCCGCCAGTGGTGCCTGCCGCTGCGCTCAAGGATCGGGAAGATTGGCGTCGCGTGGAGGTCATCACCATTGATCCGTTTGATGCCAAAGATTTCGATGACGCCATCGCTGTGAAACCCCTGCCCAATGGTGGCTGGGAACTGGCCGTGCACATCGCGGATGTCTCCCACTACGTCACGCCCGGCAGCGCCTTGGATCAAGAAGCGCGGGTGCGGGGGAATAGTGTTTACCTAGCAGACCGCGTCATTCCCATGCTCCCAGAACGCTTGAGTAATGGCGTGTGCAGCCTGCGTCCTAACGAGGATCGGCTGACGCGCTGTGCCGTGCTAACCTACGATGCCAAGGGCGTGCGCACGGGCGCGCGCTTCTGCAAGGCGGTCATCTGTAGCCGCCGCCGCTACAGCTATGAAGAGGCCTTCGAGGTCATGAAACCCTTCTTGAAAAAGCCCGCCCACGCCTGGGATAATCCCGCCACGCCCCTGCCGGCGCGCGCTTGGACACTGGGGGCGCTCCTGCGGAAAAATCGCTTTGCCCAGGGCTCGCTGGACCTGGATTTCCCGGAGGTAAAGGTCGTGCTAGACGCCAACGGCGTGCCCACGGAACTCCGCCGCGTGAACCACGATGAGAGTCACCAAATGATCGAGGAATTCATGCTCGAAGCCAACGAAGCCGTGGCCCAGCAACTCCGCCGCGCCCAGCGGCCCGCGCTCTACCGCATCCATGATGATCCCGATGCCGAGCGTCTTCAAGACCTGCGTGAGTTCCTCCTCACCAACGGCATCCGCGTGGGGGATCTGACGCAGCGACGCGAACTGCAAAAGGCCCTCGCCCTGATGGAAGGCCGCCAGGAAGCCCCCGTCTTGAAATTGGCCGTGCTCAAAAGCATGAAGCGCGCTGCCTATCATGTCGATTGCACCGGCCACTACGGCCTCGCCAAGGAAAACTACCTGCATTTCACCAGCCCCATTCGTCGCTATGCGGACCTCATCGTGCATCGCGTCCAAGGCCAACTGCTCTTTGGCGCTAAAGAAAAATCTGGGGACTACGCCAAGCTTCAAGAACTGGCCGAACACCTAGGCCACACCGAACGTGCGGCGGCAGAGGCCGAGCTGCAAAGCCGCAAGGTCAAAGAACTAGCCTACTTTGCCAAGATCATCGCCAGCCCGCGTCCACCCGTTTTCCAAGCCATGGTCAGCAGCGTGCGACGCATCGGACTCTTCATCGAAGTCACGGAAATTTTCACCAAAGGCATCGTCCGGGGCGATCTGCTCGAGAAAGCAGGCTTCCATTTCGATGCCCCTACGGAGCGTTACGTCCGCCGCTCCCCCGCCGCTTCCTTTAAGCTGGGCGATACCGTGCCCGTGATCCCCGTCTATGTGGAAACGGACCGGGGCAGCGTGGCCTTCCGGCTAGCCGACGGTCCTCCGCCCAAGCCGAAGAAACGTCACTGAAACTGCGGATGCGCCCGCAGGCGCTGGGCGAAGTCCGCAGCGGCGGCGTCTGTAAGGCCGGGCGGAAACTGCGCGTGGGAGCGGCTCCATTTTCCTAACCACGCCTCGCCTAGCCAACGATGCGCCAGCCCACGCGGCTGCCGCACGGCCAGTGGGGTGCAGGCGATGGTGGTGTCTGATTTGACCCCGATGGCTTGGCCATGCGCGACGTGGAAGCCCGCCCCTAACATGGCCACGCGGGCGGCGGTGGAGGTGCTGTAGGTGTAGAGTTCCGTGTTTGCTTGGGCGCAGGCGGCAAAGAGCTTGGCGAAGTGATCCGCCGTCCAATGGGCGGGGGAAGATTGACTAGAAAAGAGATCGTAATAGATCAAGTCCGGCAGGGCCGGGGCGTGGGGCATCTGCTCTGCAAAGTTTCCCAGCAGCAGGCTCCAACTGAGCCCGGGATGAGTTCGGGAAGTCCACGTGCCTTGTTTTAGCAGCGTGTCTGGCCCGCCGTGGCGCAGGTAGGGGAACTTATCTTTATGCCGCAGCGCCAGCCGCAGGGAGTCCAGATCATTTTCAAAACTCACGATGTGCAGCGGGCGCACCGGGCCCGCGGCGGCGGCCTTTTCATAGCAAAGAATGGCCGCCATGGCATTGGCCGCTGCGCCCAGGCCCACATCCCAGAGCACCAAGGGCGACGTCTCCGCCGGCAGCCGCTGAGCCAACGCGGACTGCGCCACATACAGCGTCTCCGCCTCCACCATGGGCGGCGTGTGGGAGTGCATAATCTCCCCGGTGTGCCGTTGGCGGATGCTGGCAAAGCCCTCCCTGGCCGTGTGGACTTCGTATTCCCCTAACTGGAGTCGTCCCGCCGTGGATTTGGCAGGCGCGGGACGTTGGCTGGGGTGGTCCACGTCCTCCCGATCCAGCAGCAGCCGCTGCTTTTCATAGTAGGCTAGGAAACGATCTTCCAAGATGCTCTGGCGGATCTCCCGCATCAGTTGGTGGTAATAGTAAAGATTATGTTGGCCCAGCAGCGTCCAGCCCAGCGTCTCCTCACATTTATGTAAATGGTGCAAGTAAGCGCGGGAATATTTCCGACACACCGGACAGCCACAGGCGGGGTCCAGCGGCTCCTCCGCAAATTTATAAACGGAGCGGCGGAACTGCACCAGCCCACGGGAGGTAAAGGCGGAGCCGCGCTGCGCGACCTGCGTGGGGATGATGCAATCAAACATATCCACGCCTCGGTGCACCCCCTCCAGCAAGTCCAGCGGCGTGCCCACCCCCATGAGATACCGCGGACGATCCTCCGGCAACAAACCCGTGGTGTAGGCGCACACATCCTCCCGCTGCGCGCGGCTTTCCCCCACCGCTAGGCCGCCGATGGCATAACCCTCAAAGGGCAACGTGGTGAGGCCCGCCGCACTCTCCGCCCGCAGCTCTGGAAAGAGCGCGCCTTGCACAATGGCAAACAGGGCCGCAGGCGCATCCCCCCGCGCGGCCAGACTGCGCGCGGCCCAGCGCTGCGTCAGTGCCAGCGCTTGCCGGGCCTCTGCTGGGGGCGCGGTGGAGGGGATACATTGGTCCAGCACCATCATGATGTCGCTGCCGATGGCGCGTTGCGTCTGGATGCTCAGCTCCGGGCTGAGCAGGATGCTCGTGCCGTCCACATAACTTTTAAAAATCGCGCCCTCCTCCCGCATCGACCGGGAGTGCGGGAGGGAGAAAATCTGGAATCCCCCAGAATCTGTGAGGACGCTGCGTTCCCACTGCATCAAGCCATGGATGCCACCCAGGCGCTGGAAAACCTCCGGCCCCGGACGCAGCAGTAAATGATACGTGTTGGCCAGCAAGATCTGCGAGCCAGACTCTAGCAGCGTCTCCGGCAGTTGCGCCTTGACGGTGGCCTGCGTGCCCACGGGCATGAAGAGGGGCGTGAGCACCTCGTTATGCAAGGTGCGGAACGTGGCCGCGCGCGCGCGGGAGCCCGTGGCCTGGGCTTGAATCTGAAATGGCAACCGAGGAGAAATCATGGTGCGCGATCCCTGGCGGCAATGCGCCGCAGTGTCCAGGGCAGAGTTTGGCAGCAGCAAGGAGCCGGGCGTCCCGCCCCGTCT
>JAYVOP010000068.1:0-30666 GCA_043757865.1 Verrucomicrobiales bacterium
ATTTGGACGGGCGGTCAAAATCCCATTTTTGGACATCCCTAAAAACTCCAAATTACTACCATAAGTCGCCTGCAAATCAGTAACGGTGTAGTGAGTCAATGTGGCCTCTGCTGGGAGCAGCGCTCCCAGCAGGGCCAGTAGGATGGAGGTGCGCAGCATGGATTATGGGTTCAGGATGGACGCGGGCCAGTGGATGAGGTGCTCCCGCTCTACACTGTGAGCATCGCTGGCGGGCAGCGCTTGAGCAAAGCAAATTCTGGCTTCCGTGGAGCCTGCAACCTTGAAGCAGGAGACGCCCGTGGGGAAACGCGCATAGGGGGCTAGGTCTGCGATGCGCAGGAGCGCGGAGTTGCACTCCGCTTCATTGGCCAAGCAGGAAACTCCACACAGCCCGCAGCGCTGCCTACCTCACTCCGCCTAGCACAAGTCCTCAGCCACGGGAGCGGAGTGCAACTCCGCGCTCCCCCCGGCCACGCCGGCGCAGCAGGCAGGCGTAGCCGAGGCTAGTGAGGAGGAAAATGGAGGCGCTGGGCTCTGGGATGATGGGGGTGAGCAGATACTGATGATAGATGCCGTTCGTGAAGCCATCTGCAAAGATGGTGCCGTCGTCAGCGAGGACACGGCCGCTGGTTAGTTGTACGGTGGGCATGTAGTCGATGAGGTCGTCTAGCCACACGAGGCCATCCGTGAGTGACCAGAGATAACCCTTATTATGCGAGGCCGGAGTGGTGAATCCCGGCACGCTTCTCAAGGTGGCGGCTCCCGTCATCACGCCTGTTTCAGAAACATCGTAGGCATAGGCCTCAGTCACGGCTTGATTTGTAACACCAGGATGTGCTGGGTCCGGCACATGGAAGCGCACCGGGCGGTAGAGATTGCCTGCATCCCAGAAAAAGGAATCCCCGCCGAGGATGCCCACCACTTGGTCTGCGTTGTTTAGGCCAGTGGCGTAGGCGTCTCCGTTTAACAATACTTGAATCGCAGGTTCGTTGTCCCGCCATAGGAAGACGCCGCTGTGAGCCGTCTCTTCCTTGTTGAGGCCATAGCCTGCGATATGGTTGGCGTCATTGATGCGCTGGAATTCGATTACATAGACTCCTCCCATTTCCTCCACTACGCTGCCGCCTCGGATAGGATCATACACAATCCCAGATGACCCCAGATACGCACCGGGATATGCGTTGACCTTGCCTACCACTTGTCCATTCCGCCCTTGGCCAGCAGGGAACATATCGCCTGGGGTGGTAAATCCGGTGGACTCCACCGTCCCATCACCTAAGAAGCGGACAAGCTCACCACCAAACGCTGAATAAAAATAGCCTTGGGAGGTAAACGCGCCTCGCTGTATGCTCACCAGACGGTGTGTGTCCAGGTCACTTCCAATGAGAGTGCCATCCTTTGACATACGGCCAAAACTAAAATTATCACCATAAGTCGCCTGCAAGTCAGTGACTGTGTAGTGTGTCAAGGTGGCCTCTGCTGGGAGCAGTGCTCCCAGCAGGGCCAATACGATGGACGTCCGCAGCATGATTAGGGGTTGATGATGGTGACAGGCCAGTGAATAAGATGCTCTTGGTCTAGACTGTGAACATCGTTTTCTGGCAACGCTTGCGCGAAGCAGATTCTAGCCTCCGTGGAGCCGGGCAGCAAGAAAGAACACAAGCCCGTGGGGAATCTAGCATAGGGCGCTAGGTCTGCGATGCGCAGCACGGCAGCAGCGGTGCCGCCCGCCCACGAGTAGAGCGCAAAGCGCCCCGTCATGGGATGGTCAGGTTCGTCCGCTGTGGTGGGCGGGCCTGCGATGATAAGGTATTTTCCTCCTTCTACATCTGGGCACCATTGAATGGCGCGGATGCCACGGTTACCCAGATCCAGTTGTGTGACTGTTCCCGCGGGAGAACCCCAGGCGTTGCCGCCTGCATTGGTCACATTGGCTACGGGAACCTTGACTAATAGGGCATTGCCCGTTTTACGATTACTCAATGGCATTCGCAGCCCCGTGTAAATGTCGGCTCCATTCAAGGCCGCACCATTGACCCGGCAGCCCGCGTAGTCATGCCGCAGGCCGTCTGCCTCCCACGTGCAGCCCGTGTTGCCGAGGTTCCGCCAGGAAAGCCAGATTTTGGAGGTATCGCTTTTCTCAGACACTTGGAAATAGGGCTGGGCCACGGTGCCCACGGTGGCATCGGTATAATTGGCCGTGTTGGATGTGCCCTTGGTGATAGGATGCTCAGGTAAGGTGGATGTGTCCCCGGCAAAGAGAGCGCTATCATCCGGCAGGCTGTCATCAATGGGCTGCGCACCCCGTGGGCCATTGTCCCAGGCACGGCCTTGAGAGATAATACCGTCATTCCGGGGTTTGCCTCGCAGGCGGTCAAACTGGGTGGAGTCAAAAAGGTTTCCATCCTTGGTGATGAGCACGCGGCTGGTGGAGGTGATAGTGATTAGGGGAACGATACTGACCTCCGGATTCGCCACGAAAGCAACCGACCCGTCTGGAGGGGCTGGAGCTGCTGCAAAGGTGACTGTGGGCGCGGAAGTGTAATTAGCCCCACCATTGGTAATAGTTACCGTGGTGACCTTGCCGCTAGTGAGCACGGCGGTGCCCGCTGCGCCAGTGCCGCCGCCCCCACTGAAAGTCACAGTGGGAGGTGTGGCGTAGTTCTGCCCCTGTCTTGTTATAGTGACTGAGATCACCTTCTTGGTGATAGTATTGATGTTGGCATTGCCCAAAGCAGTGACGCCGTAAATGGAGAACACCTTGAACCCACGGGCGGGGAAGGTCACACCGCTGAGGTCTGCCACGACGGTGTAACCTCCAATCGTAGATCCAGAATCTGTCAGCGCCATCAACTTCATACTGGCCAAGGTAGCGCTGCCTGCGGGAATGGCCTCACCCCAGGTATTGAAGACCTCCACCCAACCCGAGGTGCCGCTCATGACCTCATTGATGACCAGTGGGCTGCGCTGATTATCCGGGGGATAAATATCCGTGCCTACCGCGTGAGATCCATTTTCCACGTTGGCATCGAAGGACGGGCCATAGACGCGGGAGGTGTCATTACCGACATACGGCCAAGCCCTGAAGAAAAGGGAGTAAGGATTAGCTGGCGGGGTGAACTCATAGGTCTGCTCGGTGGCGGAACTGCCGACCTGGGAAACGATGACGGTGCCCTCCGTGCCCTCTACCCCACCATCATAGGGCAGAGCCGTGCCCACATTGTAAGTGCGGCCATCCTTGGGAGAGCCGAAGCGGTTGATGGTATTCCAGGCAATCAGCACGCCATCTGGGTAGGCATTGGTGGCTTTTAAGGAATTGATGCCCGTGCCGCTTCCAGTCTGATTAGCCAGCAAGGAAAGCTGGGTGCGGATAGCGGCACGCAGGCCTGTGGTGGCTTGTTGGCGGTAGGGGCTATTACCTGGGGCACTCGCAAGGGTGGAAGTGCGGAAGGTATCGATGCTAGAATCCGCATTCTGCAGCAGCGCGAAACCAGGCGTGGTGGCCGCCGTAGTCAGCGTGGCCACACAGCCGCGCAGGGGAGCCTCCCGGTTATCACACTGGAGGCAGGCGGCCAGCTTTTCAGAGGCTTTATCCGTGCAGCCGCGCATGTGGCTATGTGCCGTGGGCCACTGGTCGGCATAGATGTTGGCTGGAACGGCCAAGCCGCCCCGCCGCTGATCTCCAAAGCCGTAGAGCTTATTGGTGGAGGTGTTAAAGCAGAGGGCGCGCACGGTGTTATCTCCTTGGAGTCCATCCAGGCTGAGGGGGATGCTAGCATCGGCAGTGGCGCGTCCCGTATTGGCATCCACACTCAGCACGCGGCCTGCACTGACATTAGCAGTGGGACTACGCAGAGATGCCGCTAAGCGCACCGCACCAGCGGCATTACTCGTCACCTTGGCTAGGCTGGTCCAGGAGGCTTGGCTGGGCACGGTATTATCCCGGATGGTGGGGATGCTTTCCACGGCCCCAATGTCCACTTTGGTAACTCCGGTGGCGGCCCCTGTCTTCCGATAGACTCTCTGCCGGGCGTGGCCTTCCAGGTCATATCTCAAGTGGTGCCGATAACCCGCGGGGCCAAGCAGGCCCGTGCTGGTATCCATGGCAGTGCTGGTAACGCCGTCTGCCAACGTGGAGGGCACTGCACTCGAATAGCCGAGACGGCGGGTGCGGAGGTCGTGGACCATGGGGTCTAGATCCGCTGTGGTGCTATTGTAAAATGTGAACAATGGGTTGCTGCTGGTGGGAAGGTTACCCGCACCACCGGGAGGCGATGGATAAACGGAGGTGTTGTTAGAGTCCCAGACCATGCAGGACTGAACATCCGCCGTGGCGGTGGAGGCCACTTTGATGCTGGTGGCGCGGAAAGCGCTGGTGGCTGGCCGGAACTCTGGCTTCTCGTGCTTATCCAGCGGGTCCGTTGGTGGGTCCGTGATGTCCCACTGGCGTCCGCCTAGGTAGGCGGATTGATCGCTCTGTGCCCAATTCGTCTCCCAGAAGATGGAATTGCGGATCACGGCTTGGGACTTGCCCTCCAAGGTCACGGTGCCGTAGCTGACGGTATAACTCTCGCCCGGGCCTGTGGGAACGTCGAAAGCATCCTTCACATTGTCCGCAAAGGTGCAGTGCCAAATCTGTGCGCGGGCGTTACCGCGCAGCCGCACCACGCCTGGAGGGGCCATGGTTAGTCTTTGCGTCGGGCCGTAGTTCACTCGGCTGGTGTCCCCATTTTCCACAATCTGCGAGTTGAGTAGATAGATCTCGGAGGAATCGCACTGGGCCACACCACAGAGCAGGGAATTGAGATAGCAATTCGCCAGTACCAAACGGCATTTGGGACGCAGGTAAAATAGGGGAGCTTTGACGCCATCCGTAAAATGGAACTCATGGAACTCTAAGGTCATGGGATTGGCGGGGGGGATGACATCCGGCCCTCCCACGGGGAAGTTAGGGTTCCAAGTATCATCCGTGGGTAACCCAACTTCTGATTCATACGCAGGATTATACACCACAAATCGGACGCTAATTAAACCGCCGCCATCATCATAAAACTTTAAATGGACGGTACCGGGGCCGTCCACCGCCACGAACCTCACGGGTTTGCTGATGGAGGTATTGCTCGTAAAATCCCACACATAGCTGCCAGCCCGCACGGCAATGAGGGCGTTGGGTGCTGCGTTATTATAGGCTGAATTTAGCGGGAAGTTGCCATTATAAGGCTCCTCTCGTGTGCCGGTGCTGGAACCAGAATGATTGGCATCTACCCACAGGTCCGCATACGCCGGAGGATGGGCGGAATCGAATGGAAAGTCCCGTGGGTCCATGGCCTTGGAGCCGCCGCGCACCTCAACGAAGTCACTGAACCCGTCCCCGTCGGAGTCGGCCTGGAAGGGATTGGTGCCAGCGTCGAACTCTTCGTAGTCGTAGAGGCCATCGCCATCGGAGTCCGGGCAGGCGATCTCGATGCGGTAGTATTTCTTGGGGCCGGGAGGTCCGGTGGGGATGTTATTAGAAATGGCATTCTGGCCGCCGGGATTCGGATGGGAGCTGATGTAAGCGGTGCTATTGGTGAGCTTGCTCAGGTAATCCTGCTGGGGCAGCGTCAAGGTGGGTGTCACATCTCCAGGGATGGCCTGCGGGTCAGCGCCCGGCAGGGAGGAGAGGCCCCATTGGTCAAAGGATAGCCGAAAGGCGTTGGGCGTGCCCGCATTGATGACATCTGTCCAGAAGATGGGGGCGATGCTGGGGTAATCAAAATAGTTATTTACGATGGTGCTGAGGCGCAATCCGCCTTGGTACCAAGTAACGTAGCTTTTCCCTGGGCTGGGCCAATTCCATAAGGACTGCACCATAAAGGAGTAGAGGGGAAAGGGCTCTGGGTCCGGTGGGATGGGGCTGCCCACGGGTGGTGGGATGGAATAGACCCAATGGGAGGTGGGCTACCCATTTCCATAACTGCCCGTGGTGGCAGCACTGCCACTGGCAGGCGTCCAGGTGAGCATGTCCCCACTGCTCTGGAAGGAATAACGGATGCCCTTGCGGGTGGGGTGTTTCACAAAAACGTGACCGTCGTTGTCCTGGTAAGTTTCCAAGCTGGGTAGCAGGCTCTGGGCAGCTATGGACTGGATGAGAAAGCATAGCATACAAGCGCCCAGCGGAATGAAGTGAAGAATTTCATAACCATAAAATTATAAGTGAGGTTTCTAAATGCATTAGCAGAGGAGTTAAGCGGCCCACATGGAGGAAGCCAGCGTGGGCAAAGAAACAGGAAAGGAGGAAACTTGCCTGACGCAGGGGAACGCAAATCTTATGGGCTGTATAACAAGAGGCGCGGACTTGATCCACGCCCTGCCATCAGGCACCTGCAAGCACCTCATCAAAGAAGCGCGGCCCAGCCGCGCCAATGGGCGCGGCGGCTTAGATTCTTTGATGGGCCAAAAACTATCTTGCCGGATTTTGATGGCAGCCCAGAAGCCCTTTTTGATCGCAAAGGGTTATGTAATAAAAGCGTGGGGCGGGTTACATCGGCGGGGCTGGAAAGTTTACAGGTGGTGAAGACTTGGCGGCTGACACAGCGACGGACATCTGTCAGTAGATATTTCCCAAAAAGTTAGTGGCAGCGGTGGACTTCGGGCTGAATTCGGACCCTGCGCTGGGCAGGGGCATCTGTCCCGCAACTGACGGAGCAAAGCTAAGCGCGGCGGAGAGCGTCCACCCAGGCGGGCACGGTTTCGGTGGCGGGGCCGAGGCGGGCTTCGTGGAAATCACCGGAGACTGCGCTCTGCTCTAGGTTAAATTCGATGGTGCGCGCGCGGCGGGCTTGGCGCACGAAGCCTGCGGCAGGATAAACCTTGCCAGAGGTGCCGATGGCGGCAAAGACATCCGCCGACACGAGCCGTCCCAAAATTTCATCCATCAAGAGTGGCATTTCCCCAAACCACACGATGTGCGGCCGCAGCCAACCAGCCCTCGCACAGCGGTGGCATTTACTAGCCGGGGTGAGATCTTCATCCCATTCCATGATGCCGCCACACTGGGTGCAGCGGGCGCGCAGCAGCTCCCCATGCAGATGCCAGACCTCCGGGCTGCCGCCGCGCTCGTGCAGATCATCCACGTTCTGGGTGATGAGGGTTACGGTGCCCTGCGTCCACTCCCGCTGGAGCCGGGCCAGCGCGCGGTGGGCGGGATTCGGCTGCACGGTGGCCAGTTGGGCGCGGCGGAGATTATAGAAACGCTGGACTAATTCTGGGTTGGCGGCAAAGCCCTCGGGGGAGGCCACTTCCTCCACGGGATGCCCTTCCCATAAGCCATCTTGGCCGCGGAAGGTGGCTAGGCCGGACTCTGCGGAGATGCCGGCCCCGGTTAGGATAACAATATTCACGCGGGGGTCTCGATGGCCACCTCAGTCTTCCGCAGCAGGGTCTGCTGGCCCTGGGTGCCGTTATCACAAACGTAGCCGGGGCGGAAGGTTTGGAGGATGGTGGTGAATTTCCCTGCTCCGGTCGTGGTTTCTACGATCTGGATGCGCTTGCGGGCGGCCATATCCACGGTGGTGCCGTCCGCATAAGTGAAGGCGGAAATGGAGTATTCCGCCAGCATGTCTAACACTCCGGCCCGGAAGACTTTTAACTGCACCAGCACCTCGGGCGCACTGTGCTTCTGCTCCAGACGCAGGATCACCTCGTCCAGCAGATCCAGGTGCTTTACCATACTTTTCCCCATGGAATGCACCGTGCCCCAGTTCAGATCGATCGCGTTCGTCAGGAAAATCCGCCGTTCTTCCAAGCTATCGATCTGGCGCTGGAGGCGGGCGGGAGCCTCGGAGGCGGTGGCGTAATGTTGCTGCATTTCCTGATGCTGCTGGGTGAGCGCGGCTAGGTTCTGTGTGAGGCTGGCCTGCTGGGCGGTGGCGGCATGATGCGCATCGCTCAAGCGCTCTGCATCCTTCACGGCGGCTTGGCGCAGCGTGAGGGCTTGGTCCGCAGCGAGGATGTGGTGATTCAGTTCCGCCAGCTTTTGCTCCTGGGCCGTCAACTGTGGAACTAGCTGGGACAGGGCCTGCTGCTGGCTGTGGAGGCTGGTGAGTTCCTGCTCGGCTTGGTGGCGGCGGGTCTCGAGCGCTTGCACTTCGCTGGCTAGGCTGATGCGGGCTTCTTGCAGCGAGGCCAGATCCGCCTCCGCATTCTGGATGTGCTCACTCAGTGCGTCCTTTTGCTTGGCTGCGGCTTGCTGCTGGGTGATCTCCGCACTGGCCTGGGCATGGAACTCCGCATAGTGCGTTTGCAGCGCGGCTAGTTCTTGTTGCACGGCGGTCTTGCGGTCTTCTTGGATTTGCAGTGCCTTCTGGCTGCTGTTCAGATCGTTGGTTAGGTGCTGCTGGTTGGCTTGCACTTGTTGGATGCGGATCTCCACTTCCAAACACTCCCGATGCCGCTGCTCCAGGCTCTTCTTTTCCATCGCCAGCTTTTCCTCCACACTGCGTAATTCCTGCTCGGCAATGACCTGACGTTGCACGAAGTTTTGCAGTTCCTGCTGTCCCGCGCGTTGCTCTTGGCGCAGTGCGTCCAGTTGCTGCTGACTGTTAGCGCGGTCATGCTCCAGAGCCTTGATGCTAGACTGGAGTTCCTCCACTTGGCTGCGCACCGTGGAGAGATCCCGCTGGGCTTGTTCTAGCGAGGCCGCGCGCGCTTTGAGTTCCGTCTCGGATTCAGCCACGCTGCGTTGCAGATCATCTCTTTGGTGGGTCAGTTTATCTAACTCACCGCGCTGCGCTTGCAGCTTCACCTCGCCTGCCTGGGTCTGGCTCAGCAGATCCCGCTGCGTGTTTTCCAGGCTGAGGTTCGCCACCTCCAAGGCTTGGCTTTTGGCGGCTAAATGGGCCTCCGCCTCGCCCGCCTTCCGCTGCGCTAGGGCTAGCCGCCGTTCCATTTCGATCAACTGGTTCTGGAGCTGCGCCAGCTTCTTATCTTCCCCAGATTTCGCCACCTTGGTAGCGGCTAGGGAATTTTGCACTTCATCCAGTTTCGCGAGACTGTGCTGCATCTGAATTTCTAACTGGCTGAGCTGCGCTTGTTTGCCATGGACATCATCGGTCACCTTGATGAGCAGGGCTTGCTGCACCTTCAATTGATCCGCCTGTTGATGTAAATGATCGATCTCCGAGAGCACGGACTGGCGCTCATCTCCCAGCGTGGCCAACGTCGCCTGTTCCTGCTGGCAAGCACTCTGGGCCGTCTTCAACTCTGCGGAAAGTCCGGCTAGGGCGGCGGTGGTCTCCGCTAGTTGTTGGAGTTTCACGTCGGAGAGGCCCAGGTGCTCCGTGCGTTCTTCTAACTTGGCTTCGATGCTGGCTAGCTCTTGCTGCACCTTGTGCAGTTTCTGCGTGTGCGCATCATGGGCGGCGGTCACGGTCTCATGTTGGCGCTCCACCTCGCTGAGTTGGCGCGTTTTCTCAGTCACGTGCTGCTCTAGCTGGGCCAGCGTGGCCTGATGCTGAGCGGTGAGATCTGTGAGATTTTGCATCGTGCCCTCATGCGTGGCCACCTCCGCAGTCACGGTGGCGAGGCGGGCGGCGGCCCCTTTTTCCTCCGCCTGATGTGCCGCTAGAGCCGTCTGCGTCTCGGCTAGGGCGGCCTCCGTGGCTTGCAACTTTGAGGTGGCGGCGGCCAAAGCGCTTTCCGTCGTCTCCAAGCTCTGCTGCACGCTAGAATGATTGCTGGTGGCCGCTGCGTGGGCGCTGTGTTGGGCGGTAAACTGAGCCGTAAGCGCAGTGTGCTCCACGGTGAGTTGGGCGTGCTGAGCGGTGGTGGTCTCCAGCGTGGCTTGAGCCGTGCTGGCGCGGGCCTGGAGGTCCTGGGCCAGGCCGCGCAACGTCTCCACCTGCGCCTCCAACTCAGAAATTTCCTCCCGCGCTTTGCTGCGCGCTTTCGCCAGCGCCTCCGTTTCTTTTTTCAGATCCACATGGATGGCGGCTAGCTCCGCCTTGGTGGTGGCTAACTCCGCTTTGGCAGTCTGGGCTTGGTCGATCGAGGCCTTGAGCGCGCGCAAATCTTCGTTGGCCTTGGTGGTTAGTTCGCAGGCGCGCTTTTGTTCTACCTCCGTGCGGCGTTGGGTTTCTTCGAGCGCTTTCTCCGTTTCTTGTAACTCCAGTTGGGCTCCGGCTAGGCGCTCGCTGTGGCTCTGTGCAGTGGTGAGCTTTTGCTCCACTGCGGACGTGCGCGTGGTGAGATCCGCATGGCGTTGGGCTTCGGCCTCATGGGCGGCGGCGGCGGCTGAATGTTGTTTTTCCTGCGCGGCTAGTTTGGCCTGCAAGGCGGCTAGCGCTTGCTCCGCAGCGGTGAGCGCGGCGGTGCGTTCGTTCATTTGCAGGAGACTTTGTGCATGGCGCGCTTCCTCGGCTTGCACCTTAGTTTGCCAAGATTTGAGCTGCTGCTCGGCCGCGGTAATGGCCGTCTGCGTGGCGGTGAGATTCGCTTGGCTCTGGGCTTGGGCTGTCGTTTGCTGGGTGGACAATTTCGCCAACTCCGCGTGCACACTCGCCAGCGTTCCTTCCGCCGTCGTCAGTGCCGTCGTGGTGGTGGCTAGCTTAGCCACCTCCCCTTGCAGGCGGGCTAGCTCCGCCTGGGCGGCGGCGGATTCCACCCCTAGATCCGTGGCCGGGCGTGGGGCTTCGGCCAGGGCCACGTTAGCCGCAGGGGCCTCCTCCTGCGTTAGCGGTTCACCGTTCGGCACCCCAGGCGTGAGTGGGGGCGTGACCACCGATTTGCTAGCCAAGACTGGGGCCGTTTTCTTAGCGGGTGGGGGTAGGGAGGGCTTACCCGCCGCCACCGCAGGCGTGGGGGGCGTGCGCGGCACGGAGAGCGGAATGGTCTTAGCTGCGGACTTCACAGGCGGGTTCTGAAACACCGCATCCAACTGCCCAAACGCCACCAGATCCCCATCCTTCAGCGCCATCTGCGTGATGCGATTCCCATTCACAAACGTCCCATTGCTAGAGCCCAGATCCTCTAGCTCATAGTGCCCGTCCGCTTGGCGTGTGAACTGCGCATGAGCCCCGGAGATCCACGTGTTATCAATAACGATGTCATTGGTTTCCCGACGTCCTAACGTCGTGCTGGAAGCCGTGAGCGTGAAGTCAACGTCTTCGCCATCGCGAATTTTAAAGACCAGTTTGGCCATGCGGTTCTGTAACTATTGAGGAGGTGGAAAGGAAGCAATGCTCAATGAAGAAAGCAGGGCAATGCCGTGGGCGGTTGGCACCGTGAATACTGGCTCTTAAGAACGGATGCCAGAATATTTTTCAAAAAGTTCGTTCTCCGGAACCCCGGTTCCTCTAGGCCGGGCGGGAAATTTGTAAATTTCACCCTGCCACCTCACTGCGCCTCCACCCCGAAAAAATCCCGCAACACTGCCCGATACACCCCGCGCTTGAACTCCGGCAGCCAGCTCAATTTAAACTCCGTTGGCTGAATCCATTTCCACGAGCGGAACTCCGGTTTAGCCGTGTGGATGCACAGGTCCGCCTCCGTGCCCACGAACGAGCACAGGAAATACGTCTGCTCCTGGCCAATGTATTTTCCCCAGCGTCGATGCGTTAGCGGGAACTCATAGCGATAGCCGGGCCGCGCCTGGAGGATCGTAAAATGCTCCGCCCGCAGAGACAGCTCCTCACCCATTTCCCGCACCAGGGCCACCTCCGCCGTCTCTCCACGGTCCACCCCGCCTTGGGGGAATTGCCAACTGTCTGCAAAGTCCCGCCGCTCCGCGACGAGGATCTGGCCTGCGGCATTTTTTAACAGGGCGGCCACACAAGGGCGGAATTTAACAGGGGTAGACATGCGGCTAATGGTGATCCCTTCCTTCTGCGGGTGGCCCCCCAGCGGCCTCGCTCATCAAGTTGATGGACAGCACATCCTCATACGGAATCCGCCGCCGCTGGTATTTATTGACTAACACCGTGCGCAGTTCCTCCAGGATATCCAAAGGCACGGCATCATAAGTGATCCACTCCTCGTCCGTGGCGAGGGTGGTCATAACAGTCCATTGCTTATTGAACTTAGTGGCACGGAAATAACGCATCGCCCGGGTTTCGGGATCGCGCTCGTGCCATTCGTGAGATTTCATAGTTAAAAGGGGGGGACGAAGGGATCGGGTGGGAAAAGTGAGGCGGCCAGTAACACGCCTGCCCCCCGCGTGCATCCAGCATTTCAAAAAATTGTCCGGTCTCAGGAATCCCCCTGTGGCGGCGGATCCCTCTGCGGCCCCACCGCCAGCCGCTCCGCCACAAAACACCCTGCGCACCGCCCGGCAAGCCTGCGCCACCGCAGGACAGGCTTGCGCTACCGCAGGACAGGCTTGTCCTGCTGCAGGACAGGCTTGCGCCACCGCAGGACAAGTGGTCGGCACTGCTGGCCGCTCGGCCTCCGCCGCGTCCTGCTTTGTCAAAGCGTTCCGCTGGCCGGAGGGCGTGTGCCCGCCGGATGAGCTAACTGAAGAAGATCTGGCGGATCAATGCTCCTAAAAACCAAACCCCGGTCAGTTTATAACTGATCGGGGTTTGTTGCAGCTAGTAGAATGCACCCGGAGAGGGGATAGAACCATTAGCCTTTAATCTCGCGCAAAGAGGGAGAAGGGAATGACCGCGATGTGAACTAGGCAAAGCGCTACGGTCACCACAACGCAAACAGCGAGTTTAAAAGCGACCACGTGAATTTTCCGATTTCCAACCGAGGCTGACCAGTGGGGTTCAAGGGGGTGCATGATGACTTCAGGAGTGTTCATGGAGCTAATCTTTTAGAGGTTGGATAAATGAACGAGAGTTAAGCTGCTGCGAGTAGGCCCAATGCCGCATCAGCGGCATGGCCGTGATGGAGATTTTTTTTGAGGTATTCCACAATTTGTTCTAGGTGCAGCCGATCTGCCCAGAGGGCCAAGACACTGTAGGTATCCGCGATGTAGTTCTCTGCGTTCAAAGCCGCGCGAATCAAGGCTCGCTCCCGTTCTGCGCTGATGGGCCGCCCCGTTGAGGTATCCGCCTCCTGGGTTATTTCGGTGATGCAACGACAGTGCTCGGAACGCACTTTCTCACCTAATAACTCGAAGATGGCGGATACCCTGGCGGCTCGGAGTTGTGAAACTTCTAGGAGTTCCTCCAACGCCTTTTCCAAAGGGCCTTTGGGCACTAATGACCTCCAATGGCTGATACATTCCGTGAGATGCCGCTCGGCATAACAGGTATTGGCTAGCTGCGTGTCAAATTGATGACGCAACTCTGCCGCAGTAGCATTGGGATCCGACGCATTCATGGCTTGATGATTTCAGCAGTGCAGGGGACTGGGACTAGACGGAAGGTTTCTTCCCAGAGATCAAAGACACCAGGAAGAATACTAAAAATACCACGAAACAGATTTTCGCGATATAGGCGGCCGTGCCTGCCAGGGCACCAAAGCCTAGCACCCCTGCGATGAGGGCGATGATGAGAAAGACGATCGTATAATGTAACATAAGTATAGGAGGTTTAAGTTGAGTGATAAAAGACGGCCACAATTTAGTCGGATAGACCACTGCGGGTCAGTAGCTCCTCGACTTCGTCCTTGGATTTACCCAAGGCCTTTTGGAGACGTCCGATGGTTTCTTCGTCCTTACCTTCTTCGTGAACGAGATCGTCGTCTGTGAGTTGTGCGTAGCTTTGTTTGAGGCGGCCTTTGATGATGTGCCATTGGCCTTTGATGATAGATGTATTCATAGTGTTGTGTTTGGTTGTTCTCACCGGAATTAGTGAGAGAGGGGTCTGGCAACATCTTGGTTGATGGGATGCTTGCCTAAATATTGGTTGGCCGCATAACGTTCAGTGATGGGGCAAGGTCGAGGCGCGGAGCAGGCGCTTAATTTTCATGATGGTTGGGTGGGTAATGTCGGGGCTGGTTTCAGGACCACTTCCGATGGGTCGAGATTCTATTTGCAGGATGCGTGCCGGACCTCGAAAACGCGCTCCGATCCTTTACTGGCAAGCATTGGGGCCGTTCTTGACTGGCCCCTCAATCGTGGAAAAATCCCGATTTACCCTTTGCAGTGTGCATTTCGCACGACGACGGCCCCGGACCGCTATTTATGTTGCATTGCCTTTGTGATCAGAACTCGGCTCCGAGCCCCCCTCACGCGCAGATTCCATCTGTGGGTGAGGTCCTGCGCGCAGAGACTGGCTGCATTCTGGAGGTGGATGAAATCCGCGACACCTTGGATGGCTGCAGCGCCCGACTCACCCTTACCTTACTTGCAGTGCCAGGTGTAACCCCTGCTAAGACTTGAATTCACCATGGATTTCTTAATTCTAGATGATGAAAAAACCATCCGTGATGCCACCTGTTACCTGATTGAGGATGCCGGACATTACGCGGAGGGGACGACTAATTCTGCGGACTGTTTACAGCGTCTGAAAGAAGAAAAGTGGGATGCGGTGTTGCTAGATCTGCATCTCGGTAAAGAGCACGGCTTAGAAGTTTTGCCGAACATTCTTAAGCAATCGCCAGGGGTTCAGGTAGTCATATTCACTGCCAAGGGCAGTATCCAAACAGCGGTCGAAGCGATGCGATTAGGCGCAGTGGATTTTCTGGAAAAGCCCTTCCATCGCGAACATTTTTTCGCCCTCATAGCGCGCTTGAAAAGGAGTAATCAACTAGGACGAGACCTGGAACAACTGCGCACGGAAGCTGAAACGGCCAAACAGTCAGCTCCCCAAGCCACCTACCAAACGAAGTCCGCTGCCATGAAGGAGGTGATGGCGATCTTAACGAAAGCCGCAGCCACGCCCGCCACCCTGCTGATCCTAGGAGAAAGCGGCACGGGCAAAAGCATGGCTGCCAAGGCCCTCCATGATGCCAGCCCCCTAGCAGGCAAACCGTTCGTCACGGTCAGTTGCCCTAGCCTGAGCAAGGAACTCCTGCACAGTGAACTTTTCGGGCACGTGAAAGGGTCATTTACCGGGGCCTTAAAAGACCACTGGGGAAAGGTCAAAGCCGCAGAAGGAGGCACTCTGTTCCTTGATGAAATAGGGGAATTACCCCTGGAGATCCAACCCAAACTGCTCCGGCTCCTGCAGGAGCGAGAATACGAAAGGCTGGGAGAAAACACCCCGCGCCATGCCAGTGTGCGCATCATGGCCGCAACGAACCGTGACCTCAAAGCGGCGGTAAAAGCTGGGGAGTTCCGAGAGGATCTCTATTATCGATTGAGCGTCATCGGGGTGAAAATGCCCTCGCTGCGAGAGCGCTCTCAAGACGTGCTCAATTTTGCGCAACACTACTTGGAGTTTTTTGCGCAGCAATGCCGCAGTTCAGCCAAAAAATTTACCGCCGAGGCCGAAGCCAAACTGAAGGCGCACCATTGGCCAGGGAACTTACGGGAACTCCGGAATCTAGTAGAGCGCAGTATCATCCTCGGCACCGGAGCCGAGCTAGATGTAGCCGATCTCGCCTTTAGTGCTCACGATGCTGGCAGCGCTCCACCCACCACGAAGGGGAGTGGGACGCCGCCAGATCGCTTGTCGCTAGAGGATATAGAAGTAGCGCACATCAAGCGCGTGCTCCAATCTACTAGCAGTTTGCAAGAAGCAGGGCAGATCTTGGGAATCGACCAAGCGACGCTCTACCGCAAACGCAAGAAGCTGGGGATTTAGGCGTCCTACTTTTTGATGTCTTCGACCACGTCGCGGACTTTTTCTCCCGGACGGCGGTCGAGCGCATCGTCAACTTTGTCACCTAACTTCGTCGCTGGACCTTTTTCTTCGGAACAACTGGTGAGGGCGGTGCTGCCAAGCGTGATTGCTAATAATATGAGGGAGATGGGTTTCATTTTTGGTATGTTTTATGGTTAGGGCTCGATTTGATTCACGAGCTGATCACATCTTTATTGCAAATGTCGTGCCATCAAGCGGGGGAGCTTTCAAACCTTGCTGCATCAGCTCTCCTGCCGTAAACCGAGCGGTGATTAGCCCTCTTCCCGCCTGCATCCTGCATGAACCTAGCTGGCAGGCAGTGCAAAATGCACATGCCGCTAAACGCAACGGGCTGCCCTTTTTGCAAATCAGGTCTGGGCTGATGGGCAGTCGCAAGCATTGCATTTTACACGATTTCCTTGCATCTAGCATGATATATCCTTCCGCCGGAAAGGCCTCGAAATTACCATCGAGATCACGGAACCCTTGACTGGTAATGGTTTGAGTGTGTGATGCGCCTCTTTTGATCACTGGCATGCAACCTGCAACTACAGAAATGGCTGAGCGAATTCCAACGCTTCTGCTCAAACACCGCAACCCGTAACCGCTAATGACCTCCATTAAAAACATCCGTCTCATCCTCCTCGCACTCGGCACCTGTGTGCTGGGAGCTTCTTGTAACGCTACTGCTGGACTCGGG
Organism: Verrucomicrobiales bacterium; assembly: GCA_043757865.1. GTDB lineage: Bacteria > Verrucomicrobiota > Verrucomicrobiia > Verrucomicrobiales > V1-33 > JAGNEJ01. Next base: position 16,414 of record JAYVOP010000068.1, read on the forward strand.
AGAGATATGAGGAAACTCGGAGACAAGATCGAAGACAAAGCCATCGAAAAGAAAAACTACTAACTTCATTGCAATTTCCCCAAACCTAATACATCCCAAAACCAAACAAAACAAACACCATGACAACCTCACCAATCCAACCACTCAAAGACGCTGCCGAACAAGCTGGTGCTGCTGTCCGCACCTCTGCTGAGCGCATCGGCACCATGGCCTCAGAGAATGTCGTTAAGCCCGCAAAGGCTGCTGCCGAGAGGGCGGGAGACGCTGCATCTGAATATTACCAAGAAGGTAAAGATGCTGTCTGCGATGGCACGAAGGCCGCTGGCACTTGGATTTCTAATAATCCATTTGCTGCGGTGGCGCTTGGAGTTGCAGCCGGACTTCTGCTCGGCAGTTACACCAAGTTTCGCTCATAGCGATAGCGAATGGAACTGCTCTCTACTAGAACTCCCCCCTCCAAAGTTCTGGGGAGAGCAGCTTCCATCGCTACTTTGCCCTCCTCCCAAACGGACCATCTATGAATGAACCCCTTGAACCTACTTCTCCAAAAGTTGGCATCACTCAAGCACTGCCTGATGTTCTCCGTGGATTTCTGCGACACATCACCAACTTAGCTCGGTTAGCAATGGTGGAAGGTGCTGCTGACTTTTCTAGGTCTGCGCGCACTTTGTTCATTCTCGGTGCTGCCGCCCTGGTTGCGGCCTTGGGTATCGTCTGTTTAATCTTTGCAGGCATTTTGGCCTTGGGGAGCATCTGGGATCAAAACTACGCTGCAGCATCCGCTGTCGTGGGTGGAGCCCTATTACTATCCGCCATTCTAGCATTCTTCTGGGCTCTCGAACGTTTACGAGGATGGGAATTTTTTAGACAAACAAGAATCGAAATAACCAAGGATCTTCCATGAATACACCATCACCACACATCCAAGCGCTTACCGCAGAGTTAGCCAGCACGCGTGCCAGTCTCCATTCCAGCGTGAGCGGTCTGGAACAAAGTTTGGACATCAAACAGCGTGTAAAGAGTAACCTGAGTGAAAACCCCTTAAAATGGTCCCTCATGGCCGTTGCTACAGGGTTCTTGGCCTCAAAAGCCGTGCCGCTATTGTTCCGTTTGGGGCGTCATACCATCACTAGCAACGTAATTTCCGGTATCATTAAAGGGGTTTTGCCCCTAGCCGCGATTGCCACTCAGTCCTACTTTGAAAACCGCCATCGCCCTTGATTTCTTGGTCGCCCCAAGCTCTAAATCTTCCACTAGCCAAAACTAGTCGGACCAACACCAAAAACAAACAAAACAAACTAATATGAAAACCACCCTGTTTCTTGCTGCCGTGATTGCCTCACTGACGACTTCATGCGTCAGTGTTAAAAAGGAGGCTGCTACCCCCGCTCCAGTTAGTACGGAGACCACTGTGAAGCGTGAAAGTTCAAGCTTTTCCAACTACGGTAGCGTGCCAGCGCAATCATCCACGTCCAGCACCACCACCATTCAGCGCTAAATTTCTCCATTAGGGATACTTTCCGCCCGGCCTCTGTTTCGTGTTCAATTTCGGAGTTGAGCGATTACTGAGGACCGGGCGGTTTGTATTTTTTGTTACTCTATTTTTCAAAAATCTAAGTAACCCGAAATTTGTGTTCCTGGTGAAGCATGCTCAAAGCCTTTCAATTAAATCGCCTAGACCTCGCTTCCGAGTTGCAACTGCGCCTGTTCTGGACCGAGCTAGCGCGGGCACATCAATGGTAGTTTTTATCCGCGAGATTGAGAAGTACATTGATAGCCGTGCGCTCGAATCCACCAATGTAATCTGGCGAATAATTCAGGCAACCTGGAGTGGTCGTCATGGGGAAGTGGACGTGGTGCCGACGGAGGCGATGCGGGTCATGTGGGCCGGCATTTGATCAAGCAACTGTTTAAGTTGATCGATATTCACGGGCTTCACCAAGTGCGCGAAGAAGCCCGCTTGCTTCGAGCGTTGCAGGTCGCCCTCCATACCATAGCCGCTCAGCGCGATGCCGGGCACGGGGCGAATGCTTTGGATTTGCAACATGAGATCAATGCCGCTGCCGTCGGGTAGGCCGTGATCGCTGATAACGCCATCAAAGGGTTCAGCGGCAAAAATTGCGAGAGCCTGGGCCACAGTGCTGGCCGTGACCACGTGATAGCCTCGGCGCGTGAGCAGTCGCGCGAGCACCGTGCGCGTAGCTTCATGGTCTTCGATCAAGAGCAGGCGCAACGCGCTCACAGGCGGGGAGTTTGCAGGTTCCGGGCACGTCTCCGCCGCAGGTGCCTCCATGGTGTCTAATATTACCGAAAAGAGCGCTCCCTGCTGGTGACCGCGGCTTTCGGCAAGGATCGAGCCGCCGTGCGCCTCGACGATGGCGCGGGAGATGGCGAGGCCGAGCCCGAGGCCGCCGTAGCGATGCTGGCCAGCAACGTCTCCTTGCTCAAAGGCATTAAAAACATTTGGCAAGGCCTCCGCGCTGATGCCGATGCCAGTGTCTGTCACCGTGATGGTAAGTTTCCCTCCCGGATCATTGCGCGTGCTGACCACCACGCGGCCGCCCGTGGCGGTGAATTTCAGCGCGTTCTTAATGAGATTCCAAAACACCTGTTGGAGCCGCGTGGGATCCGCCAACGTGTGGTGGCTCTGCGCATCCAGGTTGAACGCAATGTCCACCTGCTTGCCTAGAGGCTCGCTGCGCACGATCTCCGCAGTGTGCTCCAGCAGCACGTGCACGCTGGTGGGGACTGGGGAGATCTTCATTTTGCCACGGCTAATGCGTGTGAGGTCAAGCAGGTCATCAATCAATCGCGCTTCGAGTTCAATGTTCCTGCGCATCATCGAGAGTTGTTCTCGCAGTTCGGGCGAGAGTGCGGGATCGGTTTCTAGTGCTGTGGCGGTCATCAGCACTGGCGTTAAAGGTGTGCGCAGCTCGTGGCTGAGCGCAGCTAGGAAATCGTCCTTGGCTCGCGATGAGCGTGCGAGTTCGTCGGCGGTGGACTTGAGCTTCTGTTCGGAGAGCACGCGTTGGGTGACATCGCGGGCGATGGCGAGCAGCTTCTCGGGTTCGCCTTGCGTACGGGTAATGGGGGTGATGACCACGTCCCACCATCGAGTCCGGTGATCGCTCGTGTAGTAGCCCGTGAAATTGCCAGCAGATCCTGCCACCGCTGCGTCCAAAGCATTCGTCGCGGCTCGTCGATCCTCCCCTTCCCAAAAATCTTGCCAAAACATGCCAATCAAGGGGGTGATGTCTGCGATGCCGAGCAAGCGCTGCCCAGCCTCCGACATGCTCAAGAGTCGCCCTTCCAAATCGAGAACCTTAACGCAGTCGCGGCTGCTCTCGATGATGCTGCGATTGAACTCTGCACTTTCGCGCAAGGCGGCCTCCACCTGTTTGCTCTCCGTGATGTCCGTATGCACGCCGACCCATTCACGCACTTGCCCATTGGCAGCGAGGATCGGCACGGCACGTATGGAACACCGCCGCCACTCGCCATCGTGGCGCCGCACGCGGTGTTCGAACTGGAACATGTGCTTCTCTGCCACCGCCAATTCCCAGGCGTTGATCGTGGGCTGAGCATCATCGGGATGCACCGCCGCGGCCCAGCCGTAATTCTGATACTCGTCCACGGTCTGACCTGTAAAATGGCCCCAGCTTGGTTGTTCGCCCTCCATCTGACCTTGGGCGTTGTTAGTCCAAATGACATCGGACACTGCTTTGATGGCCGCGCGGAAGCGATCTTCGCTGGAACGAATGGTCTCCTCCATTCGCTGGCGCTCAGTGATGTCCCGCAGAGTGGCGGTGAACATCGGCGGCTCGATGTTGGCGATGCGATTGATGGACAGTTCGATGGTGAATTCGTGACCATCCGCATGCAGCGCAGGCACTTCGATGCGCTTGCTCAGCACTGGGCCCTCGCCTGTCGTCAAGTAATGGGCGAGGCCCTGGTAGTGGCGAGCGCGCAGACGTTCAGGAATGATTCGCTCTGCCAGTTTGTCGCCAACGATGTCCTCCCGCCTAATCCCGAACGTGCGCTCCGCTCCGGGGTTGAAATCGATCACCTTACCCTCGTGATCCATCGTGATGATGCCGTCCAGTGAGCTATCCAGGATGGCCGATTTACGACTTTCACTTTCGCGCAATGCAGTCTCCACTCGCTTGCGTCCTGTAATATCGCGCAGCACAGAGACGATGCCCGTCTCGTCGTGCCCACCATCGCGCAGCACGGAGACCGTTGATTCCACATGTATCTCGGAACCTGAGCGGGTGATGTGAACGTGCTCACCGCGCCACTTGCCGTGCTCGCGCAAGGCGGCATGGGCAGTGGCTTCGTCATCATCGTTATGCCAGCGTACCGTGTAGATATCGGTGATCTTGGAGCCCAGTACCTCGGAGGCGGCCATGCCGTATTGGCGTTGAGCCGCCGTGTTGAAAAAGGTGACACGCTGCTCCATGTCCACAGCGATCACTGAATCACTGACTTGTCCGAGGATGTCGCCACGCAGACGATTGGACTCCGCATCAGCACCCTCGTCCAACCCAATGATACCGGTGGGAGCCTTGCGAAGAGAAGGAGTTGCTGAGCGCTCACTGATGGGTGGAGTATTGCTGCCGGATGGTTTGGCCATGATGGAATCGTGTGGGTTGGAAGGGTGCTGTTATCGTGCCCTCTCCGATGGAAGCGCGGTCCGCAGCTTAACCTCCAGAGGCAAGCATTCCGTGGAATTTCACCCCACCGTAGATAGTTTGTAGGGCTAGGTATGTCGAGCAAATTTTAGACGATAAATTCATCTTACAATACGACGGCTTGCACCCGCTACGACAATGTTTAGAGCTTCTACGGAGGTAACTTCAGTAACTTTGTTTCCTTGCTAATTGAGTGAAGCCTTCGTGCATAATGCCCCACAACGGAAGACCGCGCTGGCTCGCGCTAAATCCGCGCTTTTTTAAGAGATAACCATTCCCGCCAGTTTCCTTGCATAGCTGAGGGTGTCTATCTCATCCCGGTGCTTATCACGCCGAATGGCTTTGATTCGCGGGAAGCGGAGGGCGAGGCCGCTGTCGTGGCGAGTACTGGGCTGGATGGAATCGAACGCGATCTCTAGCACAATGTCGGGCGTGACGGTGCGAACGCTGCCTTTCTCGCTGAGAGTGTTGCGCGTAAAGTGTTCCGTGAGTTCCTCAATCTCTGCATCCGTGAGTCCACTGTAGGCCTTGCCAATTATTCGTAAGTCGTCAGTCTCTTCATCAAGCACTGCAAAGGTGTAGTCGCTGAGGACTTGACTGCGTTTGCCGTGACCTTGCTCGGCTTTGACGACGACTACATCCAAGGTGGCGAAGGCTTTCTTCAATTTCAGCCATGCCTTGCCGCGCCTTCCGGGCGAATAAGTGCTGTCGGGATTCTTGCCTATCAGTCCCTCGTTTCCTCTCCTCCGCGCAGCGAGAAATGCCGCTTCAACGGCGTCCACTGAATCAGCACGATACGTCTCGATCAAGATAAAGCCCGGCGGCATGATAATTTGTTCCAGGTGCGCACGCCGAACTTGTAGCGGGGCATGGATCAGGGATTCGCCACTACGCCATAGCAGGTCGAAGACGATATAGCGGACGCTGATTTCGTTGGGAAAAAACAGGTCAGCTTGGTCGCGACGACCAAGTCGCTTTTGCAGATCGAAGAAGGATAGTTTCTTATTCTCTGCGTAAGCAATGATCTCGCCATCGAAGATGACATCTTCCGCAAGCTGCTGTGCGGCATGAAGCAGTTCGGGAAATTGAGCGGCAATTGGCTTGAGGTCACGCGAGTAGATTTCGGAGCGTTCAGTGGTGCGGTGAAGTTGCGCGCGGATGCCATCAAACTTGTCTTCTAGCCAGACGTCTTCCGCGCCCGATTCCTCCGTCAGACGCTTCCAGATGGCTTCCGCATCTTGCTCTGGTGACGCCAGCATGACCTTGATGGGCACTAAAGCGCGCGGTTTTGCTTCATGCAGTCGATGCGCTTTCGCTAGCAACGCCGCGTGCCCGAGGTCGCCAGTAAGCATCGCAGCCTCGCGCACGGCATCGGCCTGCTCAACAAAAGCTACGGCTACTGCCTCTTCGATCAGGCCTTCCTTAGATCCCATGCGAAGCTCACTCGTCATCAAACGCACCAGCCAGGAGCCGTTCCGCGCGCTTAGGTTTCGTAGTCGCTCACGCAGCAAGATGATGCGTGGCATTTGTCCAATGGCGTGGCGCATCTCATCGAAAAGCTTGGCAATTTCCTCCAGCGAACATGGTTTCGGCTGCAACTCCGCGCGCTGCAGAACCAGCAACGCCGTGCGACCAGTGTCGGCCTGCGTGCGTGAAAGGGCACGATACTCAGCATCATTAATCCCGCTCAGTTCCTGCATGGTGCGACGAATCAACGACCAGCCCATATTGAGTGGAGCTTGACCGGATGCGGCATTACTCGTGCTCCCGGAGCAAAAACGCACAGCTCGCAGCAGATCTGCATTCGTTTCCAGTTCCACCAAATATTGGGCAAGCAATGCCACCTTCCTCAATCGTGAGGATTCAGCGGCAGTCTGTGCACAAACCTCCGCCCAGCGAGAGAAGCTCGCTGGAGAGCGGTCCTCAATTTCGGGGCTTGGAGTTGGTAGAATCAGCGGCATGTCACGGGCGACTATTTCTGCCCCGAACAACTCCATTTGATCTGCCTTCTCCAATGTCCAGGCCTCATAACCTCGCCCTCGGAGGTCGGCTGCAAACTCTTGGGTGGACCCATGAACTAGGTATACGTTGGAGGGCTGCACTGTGGCCACTGTTTCGAGCAGTTCATTATAATCCGCGTGATCACTTAGGGGAAATACTTCATCGACCTGATAGCGAAATCGTGCGCCCGGCGTTAAGGCCCAGCCTGTTAGCATCGCAGTGCGAGCATTTTTGAGTTTTTTGATGGCAAGCGAACGACTGCTATTCGGAGGAAAGACGAGCACATGGCCGCTCGCTTCTGTAGCGTTGAAGAGGCGATACTGTGGCAGTGGACCTAGCAGCGGTGCGACTGCTGCGGTAATGTCATAGACCGAACGGTGCAGCATGACCGGATGACTCGTTTGAGCGAGCGCGCAGATGATTTCTTGTGCCTTGCCTAGGGAATAACCTAGCAGCACGGGAATACAGTCGTCCTCCAGCGTTTCCTGCACGAACTTCAACATCTGCGCGACCGTTTGCGGTGTCGGTGGAAACACAAAATGCGGCAGGCCGAAGGTGCATTCCATGATCAACGTATCTGCTGGCAGTAAAGCGCATCGCTCAGAACTCAGACCTTGCCGAAGCTTGAAGTCGCCAGTGTAAAGCAGTGTTTGGCCGTCGCGTTTGCGCGTAAGATGTAACATGGCTGAACCAAGGATGTGTCCAGCCGGAAGGAGTCGCAACGACCATCCCTCCCAGTCGATCGCTTCCAGCATCGGCAGCGTTAGAAAACGCGCATCGTCCTTCGTGCCGAAGCGCTGGCTCATGAGTTGCTGCGTGAGGTCGGAGGAGATGGTCAGCTTATGCTTGGCGACGTGATCGCTGTGTGCATGAGAGATGAACGCACGCTCAACGCTGAAGTGAGGGTCCAGCCAAAGGTCCGCTTCAGGCAGATAAATTCCTTTGCGATAAGAAACAGCGATTGGCTCGGGTGATGGCGTGGTCATGAGGTGGAAGATTTTTTGTTGGCCCCGCTTGCAGGGATTTCATACACCTGCCCGTTCAGGGGCACGAACACGCGGTCTCCCTCTTCTCGCTCAATGCGATGCATTCCCGTAAAGGTTCCGAACGCAGGCAGAACGAGCACTTGCCGTCTCATCCAGAAACAAGGCAGAGTTATCTTTCTGGAGCCCGAGCGGCCTACGGCGGTGCTAGGATGCAAGTGGCCACAGAGTGTCAGCGTTTGTGCGTGCTTCGGCGGATGGTGCGCAACGCACCATGGGCCAACTGCCGCGCCCTCAGTGAGCAAAAAAAACTCTGCCAGCCATTTTTCCCATGGCACCCTGCGGTCATGATTACCCGGAACGATGATCCAGCGAATTTGCCGATGCCGCGCGCGGCAGGCATTGAGCGACTCCGCAGCCGATTGCGTGCCTCTGGCGGTAGAATGAAAAACATCCCCGAGCATGACCAGCGTCTGAGCCTGCGTGCTGAGAATCAGCTCGTTCAGACGATGCAGCGTGTCCTCATCCGAGCCCGTCGGAAGAGCGATCCCAGCACGATGAAACGCGGTTGTTTTACCCAAATGAAGATCCGCAACATAAACCGTCTTGGCCGCAGCATCATATACCGCATGAGCAGGCAGGAGGTGCAGGCGATGTTGGTTGAACAAGAGTTCCATAGAAAATGAATCAGTGGGCAGCAGTTTCCAGTTCGCTCAACATGCGGGCAAGTTTCATCGCAGCATCCTCAGTGCTTACTTGTGATGAAATGCGAGCAGCCCACAGTGGAAAGGCAAGCGGGGTCAGACGTGCGCATCGTTTGATGACGAGGGTGCGTCTCGTCATGCCATTCATGGTGCGTTCCAGTCGTGCGAAATCGAGCTGCCGTTCGAGCACTTCACGCAGGGATTGTTTTAGCAGTAAATTTTCCGGATCGTATTTCGTAAAAACATCGAAGAGCAAGCCACTGCTGGTTTGCAATTGCCGGGTGGTGGAAGGTGCTCCTGGGGTGCCGCTCATGATCAATCCTGCTACCCTGGCGATCTCACGAAAATGATGCCGTGATAATTGCGATGCATTCACGGAGGCGAGCACATCCTCCAACAAATGCGTTGGCGAGAGCAGGGTCCGCCATTCATCGGCATCAAACTCAAACGGATCGCGACTATGCAGCTCAACGCCATAATCATTCGGCGTGATTTGCAGAGAAATGGGAGTGCCGCGGCCCATGCGATAGCCCACAAGGGTGCCCAGCGCTCCATTCACAAGCCTTCCGCCGAAGGGATAAAGGTAGACGTGATGCCCGTCCCGGCTCGTCATTTGCTCAATTAGGAATTCATCAGGTTTCGGCACCATGGACCATCGGGCCTGCACGGAGAGCACTGGCTCCACCCTCACCATTTCAGGGGAACCGTCTTCCTCGCCTAGACTAAACCGCCGTAGTTTCTCACCAACCGCCGCTGCGAGTTCCGTTGACAGCGGACTCTTGCCGCCCTGCCATGAGGGGATGTCGCCCAGTTGCCGTTTCTTCTCTGGGACCTGCACCGTGGCGATTAGGCCATAGACGCGAACCAGTTGCCAGACCCGACCACCAAAGATAAAACATTTGCCAGGCTTGATGCTGGCAATAAACCACTCCTCTACGCTACCAAGACGGTGGCCGTTTTTTAAGCGCAACGAGACGGCCGCCGCCGCCACGATGGTCCCGATATTCATGCGATGAAGCTTAGCCATTGTGGGATCGGCCAGACGATGCCAGCCATCTTCATCGACGGCAATCTTGCGATATTGGGCATACGCTTTGAGCGCGCCTCCAGTGGTTACGAACGTCAGCGCCCAGCGCCATTCATCCTCAGTCAACGTAGCGAAGGCATGAGTGCTGCGCACCTCATCCAACATCTCCGGGTCTCGGAAGCCACCACCCAGGGCGACGGTGACGAGGTGTTGCACCAGCAGATCGATCGGCTTTAGCAAGGGGGGGCGCGCCTCGATCCTTCTTGCGAGCAAGGCTTCGCGCGCGGCTGCAAATTCGACCAACTCCAAAGCATTCGTGGGCACACCAATCACACGACTCACTGCCCCCGGCTGATGTCCACTGCGTCCCGCACGCTGCAGCAGCCGCGCCACGCCTTTGGGACTGCCCACCTGCATCACTTGCTCTACGGGCGCAAAATCCACGCCCAGATCCAGACTCGATGTGCAAACGACCGCCTTCACAGTTCCATCGCGCAGTCTTTGCTCCGTGGCCTCGCGCTCTGCACGGTCAATGGAACTATGATGCATCGCGAGGTCATCCGCCCAGTCGGGCTTGGCTTCGAGCAACGCTTGGAACCAAATCTCCGTCTGCGATCTTGTGTTCGTAAAAAGCAACGTCGTGCGGGCTTTCTCGATCTGGGCGACCACGTCGCGCACCAGCTTAATGCCAAGGTGACCACTCCATGGAAAAGTCTCCATGTCACGTGGCAGCAAGGTCTGCACTTCCACCCGCTTTTTGTCCAAGCCGTGAATGAGCCGACTGGCTGCGGCATTAGTCCCTAGAAGCACGCGCATGGCCTCATCGAGATTGCCAATCGTGGCCGAGAGCGCCCATGACTGCACGGCTGGGTTCAACCGCCGCAGGCGTGCGAGGCAAAGCTCCGTTTGCACACCGCGCTTAGATCCCATCAGTTCATGCCATTCATCTACCACGACCGCACGCAGGCCGCGCAAGGCCGTGACGCGCTCTGCATCTGTCAACATCAAGGAAAGGCTTTCTGGGGTGGTGACCAGCGCGAATGGCGGCTTCAGCTTCTGCCGAGCGCGCACCGAGGAGGAGGTATCTCCTGTGCGGGCCTCCACCTTTCGTTTCAGTCCTGCACCCTGAAGCGCCTCCTGCAAACTACGGACGGTGTCAGCCGCGAGCGCCCGCAAGGGCGTGATCCAGAGCACGCGGAGTCCCTCTTCATCGGCACACTGCATGACCGGACCCAGCCATGCCGCCAACGTTTTGCCCAAGCCAGTCGGCGCATGAATCAAGCCGCTCTCGCCCCGCGCATAAGCCGCCCAGGCTTCTTCCTGAAAGGCCATCGGACGCCAGGATTTCGCTTTAAACCAGCCACGAAGATGAGAATCTAGATTGCCTAGTTTACCAGTCTTGATGACGCGCGGAATGGTTGAAAGTGCCGAATTCAAAATATTATTTTGTGCTGGGCGGCACCCCTGCAGAAGATCACTCAGCTTTTATAAACAGCTCCTGCTTTATCTATTTCAGGCTAGCCCGGCTCCCTTTGATGATTATTTCGGAAGTGCTTTAAAAATGGCGTTGTGCACGGCAGGCGAGTTTAAATTTCCAAGGTGGCCGCCTTGGGGAAAAGTGGCCAAGCGGGCGGTGCCTATCGTGGACTTTAACCAGGCGAGATCTGTTTTCGTGGTGAGGAAATCATTTTCATTTTCGATCACATAGAGTTTCAATTGCTTGTGAATGAGAGACTCGCAGAATCGGAGGTTTCTAGAGCGTTCGATTTGTTCACTGCTAATACCCAGTGAGTGGTAATAGGGGACTGTAAAATCACGGAAATAATCGTGATAAGAATAGCTCATTATTTCCCGATAGGCTGGCTCGCGGCGGTAATTCGAAATTGGGGTCTGGAGCACGCCGAGATTCCGTCGTTGTTGGCTGCTAAAGATCATGTCCCGCAGGGAGATTCTATAGATCAGACTGATGAGGTATTTTGATTCGATCCCACTCAGTGGTGGGGCGGCGGGTGCGTCCCCAGAGAGCACGCCAGTGGTGGCCGCCCGATGCACGGTATTATTAATACGGGCTTGGCGTTCCGCTGCGGGCCAAGCCATAGGGGCCATAGTGTAGGAATCCAACGTATTTTCGCAGTGATTTAGGTCCACGGGTGGATCCACCGCCACATAACGGTCGAATTGCAGCAATCCAGGTTCCGCCGTCGGCTCAAAAGCAGCGAGTCGTATGGCAAGGAAGCCACCCATGGAAATGCCTACTAATGATCTCGAGGTGAAGCGCGAGGGATATTTCTTTGCCAAGGCTTGATCCATTTGGGTAAGGGATACTAAAAGATCACGACTCTCCACTGGAATGTAGCCGGGGAGGGCGGCAGTGGAAGCAGCCTCCATAAACTCTGGATGGAACACGCTGGTGGTACTCACCACCGCATATCCTTGTGCCTGTAGAGATTCCGCTAGGGCCAACGAAACCATACTTAAGCGGTGGGAGCCGAGCCCAGGGACAAGATAAACGAGTGGCGCGGTGGGGCTGTTAGGCAGCCAATAGGTAAATTCTAATTTCCGTCCGGTCGTGGGAATGCGCACGCTCATATCCCGACCGCTGTTGGCAAACTTTGGTGACTGACACTTCGTGCTAGCTGCGGCAAAAGACTGGAGGGTGGGAAGATCGACCGGGCCAGAGGAGGTCAAATCCGCAGCGTGGTCCTTCGTGGAATAGGTCCAGGCGGATTTTACTAACGAATAGGAATCCGCCTCCATTCGGACTAGGCGGATAGCGTCGTCGGTGTGGTCCGACATTTGATTAAAGGTGGAAGTAACGGATGCAGGCAGACATGGGTAAGCAAATGTCCACGGCTCGGCGGCTTTATCGGCGGCCAACCCAATGGCGTGACGGTCATCACTAGGGCCGAGCACTGGCAGCATCACAAAGGCGCGAGGATGCCAGCCCCAGGTGCCAAACGTCTGACTGAAATCCGCGTCAGACTTCGGCTGTTTCCATTGACTAGCCACATCAAAAATTCCGCCGATGCCGACGGTAGTATTGGTTAAAAATCGCACGGATTCATCCTTCGCTCCCTGCCAGCGGCCTTGTAACAGATGATTCGCGAGCCTTCCCGGATAGCAAATATTGCGCGTGACATTCCTCACCGATTCACGCACTGGCTGTGGAACCACCGTCCTGTATGCGCGGCTACTCGGGTCGACCACGCTAGTGAGCAGCGCTTTATTTGCCTGCCAGAGGCCACGATTAATGGGCTCAAGAGGATCCGGGATTACCTCGGGAAGCATGACTGATGGGGCTGGCGCAGCAGGAGCGGCTAGCGCGGCGGGTGCCACGACCGATGCGGTAATGGAGCAGGCCGTGAGGGATCTCATTGCTAAGAGGATGTTCTGGAGAATTGATCTGTCTTTTATCACAATCCGGTTATTTTTAATGAGCATAGTTATGAATCTGTTTGGGGGTAAGATGGCTGAGCATACTAATGCAGGATGAACCGCCTTTCCATGGGGTGAAACCCGACCTGAGTAGCCCTGGAGTCAGTGATGTAACTCCACCGCCCTTTTCTGCAAGCCTTTCAGCTCATAACTGATCCCGTACCCCTATCTTACCTGAAATGCTTCGCGATGATTTTGCGCAGATCTGCGCTGCTGTGCACCGGAGCGGAGCAGCTGCCATTGGTGCACACAAAGGCCACGGGAGTGGATGCAGTTGGAAAGCTGGCGTCTTTGCGCAGGGGCGCTGTGGCGGGATCCGACCATTCTATCCAGGCGGTGGGCGCGGCTTGGAGGGCGCTTTGAAACAGGGTTTTGGCGGCATCCCTAGTTTTGGAACCGACGATAGTGAGGTGGAGTGGCTCGACGCGCAGATCGCGATCGGCCAAAAGGATGCCGCTGGTACCGAAGCCTTGGGACTTCACGACGGTGGGTGAAGCGAGGTATTTCATCGCGTGTTGCGCCATATTTAGGTAAATGTCGTTTCCGGTGTGATGATGCAGGGCAATGGCGAGTCGGCAGAGTTCGATGTTTTCATCCACTTGAGGTTTCGGAACGAACGGCGGGAGGCTTTTCGTGCTGAGAAATCCATCGGCAGCGTGAAATTGGCTGTTGCAAAATTGCAACGATGCTTCGGCTTGATTCAGCCAAGCTGGCTCGGCGGTAACAGAGTAGAGGCTCAAAAAGGCGCGGGCCATGCAGAGCGTATCCGCTAAATAAGGGCCGCCTGAGTCTTTGCCATCGTGACGAAACCCGTCGTTTGCTAGACTGCGATTTTCGATTGTCCACGTCGCTGCGCGACGGGCTTGCGCTAAAATGTCAGCATCCAGCGTGGCCGCATAAAGTGTGCACAGGCCCATGATGGCGAGGCCATTTTCTCTGGCGTAAAAATGCTGATCCACGCGTGGGATTCCTTGCTTCCGACGGGCGGCATCGGCCAGCGCGAAGTATTCTCCACTGTGCTCTCCAGCGATTATATCTGCGTCTTGACTGACGTAAAAGGCTCCGTTGGGAGCCAGCAGGAAATGGGTGAGGTATTCGTGGATGCGTTTAGCGGCTGCGAGATACTTTGGCTCCTGGAGGATCGTGCTAGCCATGACGAGCACGCGCATGGTTTCGACTTGGAATGGCATGATCTTTTCAAAGTGCGGATGCTCCCAATCTCCATCGGTGCTGTATTGGTAAACGCCCCCCCAAATGGGATCAAGCAACGCCTGAGCAGAGTCGAGCGTTTGCTTGGATTCGGTTAGCAAGGCGACATCACCAGCAGCTCCTTCCGTGAGGTAGTAGTCAATCGCATGCCAATCAAAATAGTGGTGGACCTCGCCCCAGCCACCGTGCTTGGCATCGTAGGC
>JAYVOP010000069.1:0-2317 GCA_043757865.1 Verrucomicrobiales bacterium
TCATAATTTGCCAACAACGAACGCCCGAAATCCTGCACCGGAGAGGCCTCGCCCAGCAGACCCGGCGGGATGAACCCACGCGAAGCTAACTTCAAATCCACTAATTCTAACACTTTTTCCCGCGCCAGCGCAGGGCTATTAGAAGAAGTATGGCCAAGGGCATCGAAAGTGGTGGAACGGGGCATAAGGGGAGCGGACAAGTGGATAGATTGTGAGGTTTAACGAAATGCAGATTGCGGACCAATTAAACTGATATTTTCCTTGAACTTAGAAGATGGGCTCGGCCTCGACGCTGACGTTGCGGTGGCCGCCTCCGGTGACCAAGCCGACGAAGGGGCTGACGTCGCTGAAGTCTCTGCTGAAGGCGATGACGGGATGATCCTCGCTAACGAGGCAATCGTTCGTGGGGTCGAAGTCGATCCAGTCGAGGTTCGGGCAATAAACGACAAACCAAGCGTGGCTTTGATCGGCTCCGATCAGGCGGGTTTTGCCCGGGGGCGGCTTCTTTAAAATGGTGCAGCGTCTCCATGACGCCAGTGGTGCCAGTGGTGAGTTCCAGCATATCCGTGAGCCGGAGCTTGGCGACGGTTTCGATGAGATGACGCTGGAGGGGATTGGGCAGGGGCGGTGGTTTCGCGTTGAGACGGTCTGCGTGCTAGGTCAGTTGGTTGAACTGAAACAGGAGCGAGCGAGGCTTCAGGTCATCAAGCATCAAGAGATCATAGACCGTGGCGATGTGGGGCATGAGATTGTAACGCGAGCGGTAGGTGATGGTTCTGTCCTCCATTTCTAGCACGGCCTCGAACGCGCTGGGGACTCTGCCGCAAGTGAGCGCAAGGCGCGAGCGAGAAAGCTGCTACAATAGATGTGCGCTCAATCCGGCGGCCAATGTCCAGGAAGGCCAGAGCGAACTGCGAAGCAGGCGCGCGGTGCATTCCGCACATTCGGCATATCGTCCTAACCAGAAGAGGTTGTCGGCCACGCGGTTGGGGAGGTTGCTCCCCGTGCGGCGGAATTGGATGACCTCGGCCGTTTGTGGCAGCAAGGACACGGGCGGCACGCCAGATGTCTTTGCTAAAGCCGCCCCGCTGCATCGAACTCATGCGTGCCCCATCCAGCGGAGCGATGTCATCCACCCGCCGCAGGAAGGATAGCGGGCGAGGATGAATGCTCGAAATAGGTCTCATTGAGCGTCCCGGAGGACAGCGCGACGACGCGCGAATCGTCCGTGCGACGATTGGCTAGGCGCGCTTCACCGCCCCAATGAAATCATTTGTGGGCCTGGGCTGGGGGGATCGCGTTTCCGCGGGGCCAAAGACCGCTTCCCGCAACGCCTCTAGATCCCGCAACACCCGTAATGTCATCGGCAATTTCCGCCGAAATACTTTCAACTCATGATTAAACGAGGCTTCATCTTTTCTTTAAAAGGATAGGTCTAGGTAGTGCAATGATGCAGCGCGACATGAATAGCCATTATCCGGCTCTAATGGCAGTAACTGTTCCAATCGTCCCGCAGTTTTGTCTTCGGCAGGAATCCGCTTTGGGGTCAGGTGGGCTGGCGACCGCACGGGATGGGATCTAACGAATGGAGCCTAACAGTGAGGACCAAAGGTATTTTGCAGGGGCGGACTGGATGAGTGCGTTGACTTTGGCCTCGGCATCCGCAGTGCTCAGTTGTTGGAGGGTGGCGGCCTGCCATTGTTCCAAGGCGGTTTGCAGGGCTTGGATCTGGGCGAGCGGGGCGAGGGTTTCAGGTCGGTAGTTTTGCCGCAGGGCTTGGCGCAGTTGGTTGGTCTGGGTTTGGAGGTTCCAGAAAATTTCCCGCCACCCATGATCTGCGTGAGCCATTTGGCGATGCTGCTCGGCTTGGGCGGTTAGGGTTTCCGCTGGCTCTGGCTGTTTGAGCGCCGTGTGGATCGCAGCTAGGGTGGTTTCGATGGTGCTGCGTTGTTCGAGGATGGCGGGGCGATGCTGGGAGACTTTGGAGAGGAGGTTGAACGCCTGCTGGGCGGAGTTCAGGGCCTGTTGCAGAGCGGCGGCAGCGGAGGGGCCCGCGCTGCGGATGGCTTGGGCTTGGCTGAGGCGGGCGCTGAGGTGGTGGGCGGTGGCTTGGTCTAGCAAATTGGACGCTTGGCTAGTCAGAGTTGGTCCTAACGCGGTGGTGGCAGCGGAAAAATCTTGCTGCTGGAGCAGCGCCTCGGCTAGACCGAGTGTCACTTGCATGGTCTCAGCGGGCGGTAGTTCGGCATGGGCCAGGGCTTGCCAAGCAGCCACCGCAGAGGCTTGGCGCTCGCTGACGGTGGCGTCTGGCTGGAGC
>JAYVOP010000070.1:0-2312 GCA_043757865.1 Verrucomicrobiales bacterium
CCGCCCAGGGAGGAAGGCATTGACGGGATTCAAGACTGGCCGCTCCGCTGGCAGGTTGCGGTAGAGGCGCGCCCCGATCTCCGCGAGGTATTCCCGGCGTGGGTCTTCCAGATCCGGGCGCGTTTGTAGGTAACGCGGGTTTTTGCTCGGCTTGCCGTCCACGATCCGGGGATTGGCCGCGCAGACGAAATAGTCTGGGCTGGTAGTATTGGCTAGCGTTTGCAGGTAACTTTGAAATGGCGCGGTGAAGAGTCCGAAGCGAATAGCGTCCTCCGTCATGTCCAAGGCTTGCGCAATGGGCAGGGGCTCGTAGTTGCTAAAGAAATTTCCGGTCTTGGTAAAATCCACTTCCGTCACGCGATCATACCCTCGCACCACCGCATCATCGGGACGCTGGAAAAGGCGATACTCACAGTTAGCGCTGAATTTATAGGCAGGCTCTTGCAGGCCCGGGTGCAGACCTTGGAGCAAGGATGCCGGCACCACGCCCGAGGCTGTGATGTCGTCCTCCCGCTGAAGTTTTTCTGCGGGTGCAAAGTCTTTCCGCAGGCCAAACGTGCGCCACGTGCCATCCTCTTGGAAGCCGACGCGCAGGTAGCGCGTGTAAAGTTTTTGATTGCGATATTTCAGTTCATTGCCGGGCCGACCATCAATGGAATCCACGCTGAAACGATGCGTCCAGTCATCGCCCCAACTTTCGCGATAGCGACGTTTGATAACGAGCACGAGATCCCGCACCTGACGCGGAAGCGCCTGCAACCAAGCATTGTAGGCCTCCGTAAACGATTCGGATGGCGTCAACATCCGCACCACGGAACCAAATGAACGCTCTGCGGAGAGCAGGGGGCGGCTGGAGCGCTGAGGTTGGCGGGGGTTTTTAAAGCGGTTGCTGTAGTCCTGTTGGATCACTTCCAAGGCGGCTTTCATGTCCTCCGCAAAGTCTTGCAGCAGCACCGGGCCCGTAATCATGGCATCCGAAAGTGATTTGGAAATTTCACTTTTGCCGCCGCCAGAAACCGTGCAGGGCTTATGGCAAAAGGTTCCTTCCGCCTGCGTGCCCACTAATCGCCAGCGTTGGCCTTTCACACTTTGCTTCATTTGCACTTTGTAGCCGCTGGGCAGCACATACGTCTGACCAGCCAGTAGCTTGATTTCCGCAGGGGTGCCGTCGGCTTGCGTCCACATCACGTTTTGTTTGCGCAGGGAAATTTTGGCATCGTCCGGCACGTAAATGATGTCAGGATAAATTTTATCAATGCCATAGCCTAACGGCTGGAGCTGCATGAGCTGCCCATGCAGCGCCACGGTCTCCGCCCAGCGATACTGGATCTCACTGCTGAGCGAAAAATCCTCGCCTAGATCAAAGCACGGAAACGCCAGCGCCCCGCCCGCGTGCTCTTCTTCATACTGACCGTAGAGGTTCGTGGCATAGCTGATCTGGGTCTTCACTTCCTTCTTGCAGTAGCCGTAGTAGCTATCCGCAATGAGCGTGACCATGACGCCGCGCGTGTCACGACAGGCGATTTTGAAAGCGCTGCCATCATTGTAAAGTTCGTCCTCGTGCTCCCAGCACATGCCATCCCGCACCTGTGCTGGGGTGGCTGCGGAGCGATGCGGGAGATCCAGGTCTTTCTTCTTCAACGTGCAAAGTTGCGGTGCGAGAATCACGCAACCGGTGTGGCCGCTCCACGTGCCGACATCCAGCCGCGCATCATTTTCCGGTAAATACGGATCGCCCGCGTTGCCGAAAATACTCTCCACGAAATCCAGATTGGAAACCAAGATGCCGGGCGCGAAGAAGCGAATTTCCATGGTGCGTTTACCGAGCACGCCAGGAATCTCTGGGCCGATCATGGGCCGCAGCAGCAAGGATACAAACGTCCGCGCTTGCTCCGTTTCCGGTTGTTCTGCGGTGTAGGGCAGGCGCAGCAAGTCATCCGGCGGATGCAGTGCAGAGCGGAGCAGCTTGGCAAAAGTCCGTTTCGGGACGTGCTTTTTATCCGCCGGAATCGGCAATCCACCTTCTACCACATGGAACACGCCCTCCGTGGTGCGGCGGTCTTTAGCCGGATTATGGCACACGCCCTGGGCCACGCGTGAACTAGTTAGGATAGGTGAAACGAACCGATCTGAATTCACCGGCAAACTCAATTCCCGCGCCAGTCCGTGGCGTTCCAGCGTTAAAGCCGCTGCTGGCACGAGCATTTCTCCACCCGCAAAAACATCCACCATTTCCTGCTGCAAATAGTCTGCGAGAAACTCATGGATCGCCTGATCCGACGGACACAGCACATCGCCAAAGAGCCGAAACC
>JAYVOP010000071.1:0-30560 GCA_043757865.1 Verrucomicrobiales bacterium
ACGGCAGCGGGGGAAGACATGGTGGGCGATGGGGAAAACGCGATCCTTCCCCGCCCAGAAATCAGCGGCAAGGGGGATTTGTGAAAAATTTCACAAGCGCCCGCCACCCGCCTCCCTAGCACGTCCGGGTTACTCCACGGTCACGCTCTTGGCTAAGTTCCGGGGCTTGTCCACGTCCCGTCCTAAGGCCACGGCGGTGTAGTAGCTGAGGAGTTGTAGGGGGATGATGTTCAGGATCGGCTGGAGCATGTCGATGGTGCGGGGGACGTAGATCACGTCGTCCGCGTGGTCGCAGATTTCCGTATCGCCTTCATTGGCTACGGCAATGATGCGCCCTTTGCGGGCTTTGACTTCCTGCATGTTAGAGATGTTCTTTTCATGCAGCACATCTTGCGGGCAGATGAAGACGCACGGGGTGTCCTCGTCGATCAGGGCGATCACGCCATGCTTGAGTTCCGCGGTGGGGAAGCCTGCGGCGTGGATGTAGGAAATCTCCTTCATCTTCAAAGCGGCCTCTAGCGCGATGGGGTAGTTATAGTCCCGGCCCAGGAACAGCATGCTTTTGGATTGGCAATATTTATACGCGATGGCCTCGATCTTTTCGTTGGTGGCCAAAATTTTGGTGATCTGTCCAGGGAGCTTGTGGAAGGCTTCGATGATCTCTTTGGCGGTGCCCGCGCTCATGTGGCGCATCCGGCCTAGCACCAGCGTCAGCAAACCAAAGATGGCGCATTGGCTGACAAACGATTTCGTAGCGGCCACGCCGATCTCTGGTCCGGCGTGCATGTAAACTCCGCCGTCCGACTCCCGTGCGATGGTGCTGCCCACGTTATTACAAATTCCCAAGCCCCGGAATCCTCTCCGTCGAGCCTCCCGTAAGGCTCCCAGCGTGTCCGCCGTTTCCCCGCTCTGGCTGATGACAAAGAACAG
The DNA here is from genome assembly GCA_043757865.1 of Verrucomicrobiales bacterium. Classification (GTDB taxonomy): domain Bacteria; phylum Verrucomicrobiota; class Verrucomicrobiia; order Verrucomicrobiales; family V1-33; genus JAGNEJ01. The sequence goes on from JAYVOP010000071.1 coordinate 931, forward strand.
CGAGTTCTTGGGCACCGGGCAGTTACGGTAGCGAAACTCGCTAGCGTAGTCCGTCTCCGTGGGAATGTAGGCCATGTCCTCCAGCATGTGCTTGCCCACCATGCCCGCGTGCAGCGCAGTGCCGCAGCCGAGGATGAAGACACGATCAATCTCCCGCAACTGTTGCGGCGTAAGGTTCAGCCCGCCGAGCTGCGCACTCATTTCTTCCTCATTCAAGCGGCCCCGAATGGCGTTCTCGATGGTGGTCGGCTGCTCGTAGATTTCCTTGAGCATGAAGTGGGGGAAGTCACCACGCTCAGCGGCCTCTGGGGCGAAATCTAGCTCTTTAATTTCATACGAAGACTCGCCTTCTTGCAGGGTTTCGATGCTGAAATTGTTCTCCCGGATTTGCACCAGATCGAAGTCTTTCAGATAAACAACCTTCTGCGTGTAAGGCAGCAACGTCGTGGCATCCGAGCAGATAAACATTTCTCCCTCCCCAATGCCTAACACCAGCGGGCTGCCCCGCCGCGCCCCAATGATGAGGCCGGGGTGATCCTGATGCAGCACGGCTATGCCATAGGTGCCTTTGACATCGCGCAGCGCTAGCCGCACGGCCTCTAGGAGCTTTTCATCACCCAGCGTTTCCACTTCATCGTAGTATTTTCCTATTAAATGGGACAGCGCCTCAGTGTCCGTGGCGGATTTGAATTCGTGGCCTTCAGCGGTGAGTTGTTTCTTGAGGGTCTGGTAGTTTTCAATCACGCCATTATGCACGATGGCTAGCTTCCCACCTTGATCTAGGTGCGGGTGCGCATTGATGTCCGTGGGCTCGCCATGGGTGGCCCAGCGGGTGTGGCTGATGCCGATGTTCGCTGGCTTCTTCCGCTGGGCCACGGCCCGGGCTAGCTCGGTGATGCGGCCCGCCTTCTTGGTTACTTCCATTTCCCCGCTCGTTAGGGTGGCGATGCCCGCGCTGTCGTAGCCACGGTATTCTAGGCGGCTCAGGCCATCGATGAGGATGGGCCGGACTTCGCGTTTACCAACATAAGCAATGATGCCACACATAAAATGAGGGGAGGGAAATGGTTCGGTTTTGGATGAATTATAAAATGAATCTGAGGGCGGGCACGATAAGGATAATTATGGAAAAAATCAAGATATTCCCCGAATTGATTCTTTCGTCTGTGGCTTAGCGTGCAGGCGCAGCGATGAACATCTCCGCTTCGATCACCTCCAACTTCCGGGCGCGGCCGCTCGGTTTCCACCCAGCCATCCCACCTCACTTGATGCGCATAGAAGCCCTCCTTGGGCAGCCGCAGGGGGGGCACCTCACGTGTGGATCATAGCGCTCCCGCACCGCCAACATTTCCGCTAGGTGCTCCTCGCTGATGCCGAGGATTATTATATTTCGCCCGCGCCAGAGGTGGGGCGGAATGGGTGGGCACGCTGACGAGCAGCATTACCAGAGTAAGGAAAGCGCGCATGGGATGGGCGAAGGTGGAAGGTGGGAGATGGCTAAAGTGCGGCACCACCAGCTCGGACGCACCTTGCGCCACCTTCGGCCCAGTAGTCCTAACCGCGGGGCTTCTTGCCTTTGCGCGTGGTCGCCTCGCCTTCCATTTTATCCAGGATTTCTTCTAGATTGAGGGTATGCGCGTGGGGTTCATCATGGTGGTCCTCCGCATCGTCGAAGTCCTCAGATTCCACGTAGGCGGTGACGGGTTTGGCGAACTTCCGATGCCGCATGTGCGCGGCTAGGGGGCTCAGCATCATGCTGATGCTGCGGCCCGCCTGTTTGGGGATCATGTCCACGTGGCCCATGCCCTTGAGGTCTTCTTGCACGCGGGTCATCAGCTCGAAGCCTAACTCTTGGTGGGCCATTTCCCGGCCTTTGAATTGGAGGTGGATGCGCAGCTTGTTATTGTGATCCAGGAACTCCTCGGCGTGGGAAAGTTTGATACCATAGTCATGCGAACTGATGTTAATGCGGAATTTCACTTCCTTCACCTTCCCGCCAGAGCTTTTGACTTTCACCTTCTGCTTGGACTGTTGGTATTTCCATTTCCCATAGCTGACAATCTTGCACACGGGCGGCTTGGCCTCGGCAGATACTTCCACTAGATCCAGGCCACGTTGTTTGGCGATGATGAGCGCCTCTTGCGGGGACATCACGCCGATTTGTTGGTTAGACTCACCATCCACCACGCGCACCTTGGGGGCGCGGATGCGATCATTGATCCGCGTCATATCCCGTCCGCGCGGATTGCGGTTATTGTTATATCCGCCACTACTGCCACCGCTGCTGCTGTTACTGCTGCCGCTTGGAGAAGGCGGTCGGGGTCCCGAGTTGTAAGGCTGGGAGAACGGTGGGCGAGGTCCAGGGGTAGGGGTAGGGCCTGCGGGCGGAGAGGGAGGAGTAGCTATAAGCGTGGAGGGGTTGGTTGGTGGGGAAAAATCACGTGAGCACACGAGCTAGGGCCTTGAGGCTAATCTGCTGTGCGGCAGCGGCATTGATCATGGTCAGCGCAGTGGAAGTCCGGCTCATGCAGTTAAAGAATGCAACTCCCGGGCTAGGCTTCCTGATGAGTCGTCACAAGGAAGCTTGCCTGCTGCAAGTGCAGCGGCCAATGGGGCCATGGCAATGGAGAGGGAAGTAATCAAGGTCGCGAGAGTAACGGGAGAAAAGCATTCGGCAAGTCGAAAAATTTCAACTTGCAGCTCGGCCACGCGAACCGTCTTGAGCAATCATCCCTTGCCAGAAATGGGCCGTGCCCTAAAATTGCCAGCATCATGCAGTGTGATGTTTGCCAACAAAAAGTCGCGACGGTGTTCTATTCCCAAATTCTCAAAGGGGAGGTCCACAAGGTAAACCTGTGCCAAGGCTGCTCCAAGGAGCAAAACGTGACCGATCCCACGGGCTTTGCGTTAGCCGAAATGCTCTGGGGCATGGGCACACAGGAGGCCACCAGCCAGCCACGGGAAAAGCTTTGTCCCTCCTGTGGCTTGCCGCACCATGTGTTTCGGAAATCTGGGCGGCTCGGGTGCAGCCGTTGCTATGAGGTGTTTGCAGACAATGTGGGCAACCTTTTAAAGACCATGCATAAGGGCACCCAGCACACGGGCAAACAACCCCGCCACTGGGCCTCGCCCCCGCCCCCTCCCCTGATCCCAGAGGCGGACGACCTAACCCAAAACCTCGCTAGTCGCATCGGCCAGTTGATGGGGGAACTGAGTCAAGCCGTGGCCCAGGAGCAATATGAGGAAGCCGCCCGCCTGCGCGATGAAATTTCCCGCCTGGAACAAGCTGTTAACGCGGTCGTAACGTAAATCCCCCCCACCATGCAATTTAGCACTCTCCTCCGCCAAACGCCCGAATGGATGCATGCCAGCGGCCCGCATCGGGACATTGTGATCACAAGCCGCATCCGCCTCGCGCGGAATCTGGTGGATGCACCTTTCCCGGGCTGGGCCAAGAAAGAGCAACGCGCGGCTCTGCTCCAAGAGATCCAGCCGCACGTGGCTGGCCTGCCAGAGATGACGGACTCCTTCGCCCAAGACATGGCCAATCTTTCCCAAGTGGAAAAGCAAGTGCTTGTGGAGAAGCACCTCATCAGCCGGGAGCAAGCAGCCAAGAGCACGGGCAGTGCCGCGGTCATCAATCGCGCGCAGACCATTTCCATTATGATTAACGAGGAGGACCACCTCAGGATGCAGAGCATCCGTTCTGGGCTGGACTTGGGCACGGCCTTTGCGGCTCTAGATCGGGTGGACAATGAGCTTTCCGAGCGCCTGCCCTTTGCCTTTCATGCCCAGTTAGGATTCCTCACCGCGTGCCCCACGAATCTGGGCACTGGGATGCGCGCCTCCGCGATGCTGCACTTACCGGGCCTCGTCCTCAGCGAGTCCATGGGGCAGGTCAATAGTGCCGTGCAGAAGATCGGCCTAGCGGTGCGCGGCCTTTACGGAGAAGGCACGGAGGCACTGGCAAATCTTTTCCAGATCAGCAATCAACACACGTTAGGCGACAGCGAGCCCACCCTCATTGCGCAGTTGGAAAAGATCATCGAACAGATCATTTCCCATGAGCGCAATGCCCGCGCCAAGCTACTGCAAGAGAGTCCCACCCGCGTGAGCGACCACGTAGGCCGCGCCTATGCCATCCTGCGCTACGCCCATGTTTTGGAAAGCAAGGAAGCGCTGACGCACCTCAGCATGCTGCGGCTAGGCGCAGATCTAGGGCTGATCCCGCATGAGTTTGGCCGCATGTTAGACTCCATTCTCGTGGACATTCAGCCTGCCCATTTACAGATTGCCTCTAAGCAACGGTTGAATGCGACGGAGCGAGATGTGCTGCGCGCTTCCATGCTGCGGGAAAAGCTCTGCCACCTGCCCGAGCCCAAACTCGTCTAGGCGCGACGGCATGAAATTTATCATTTTCTGGATCGTTAGTATCGCCCTGCTCAGCATGAGCCTAGCAGCGCCTACGCCTAACCCGCAGGCGGAGATCATTACCACGCTACTGCGAGATAAAAAGGCCGTGGAGCAAGAACGCAGCGCGCTCCAAGCCCTGGAAACTAAGCTAGCTAAAGCCCCGGCGGACGATAAGGCCACGCTGCAAACTAGCGTGGAACAAGCCCGCATCGACCTCGCCCGGCACGAGGGCGCCCTGAAAGAAATGCTGCTAGGCGTGGCCGGTCTCGATGATACGCCGGACCCAGGCGCGAGCACGACGGACCTCACTCAGGACGTAAAGGAAGTGGTGCAGCCGTTCCTGCATTCTTTAAAAGAGATCGTCGCCCAGCCGCGCAAAACCGCCGAGCTGCAAGCGACGCTAGCCGAGAAACGTCAGTTGACGGGCAAGTATGCTGCCGCCGCCAAGAGCCTCAAAGCCCTAGCCACTGCTGGAGGCGATGAACTGCGAGAAATGCTGGCCCCACAGCGCAAGGAGTTGGAGTCGAATCAGGCGCATTTACCCGTGGAAATTAACAACTTGGAGCGCGAGCTGGCGGAGTTAGAAAAGGAGCGCAAGCCATGGCAAGTCTATGCCTCCGAGTTCGTGCGGGACTCGGTTTTAAAGCGAGCGGTTAATCTCTTGCTTGCTTGCTGGCCTAGCCTTTCTCCTGATGCTGGCGGCAGGTCGGCTAGTGCAGCGCTGGGCCAGCCGCCGAGGCTGGCTGCGGAGGTTTGGGGTGTCCATTTTCATGATCCGCATGGGGAATGTGCTGTATCACTTTTTCATCGTGATCATGGCCTCGTTAGCGGCATTCCTGGTGCTGTATGCCTCGGGAGATTGGGTGCTGCTCTCGCTGGCGATGATCGTGCTGGCCGGCATTTTACTAGCCGGACGCCACACGCTACCGAAGCTCTATGAACAGGTGAAAGTGTTGCTGAATTTAGGCTCCTGCCGAGAGGGGGAGCGCGTCATTTATCGGGATTTGCCATGGCTGGTGAAGAAGGTGAATTTCTACTGCGATCTGGTGAATCCTAGCCTCACGGGCGGCACGCTGCGGCTGACGCTGCGGGACGTGATCCCGCTGCATTCTCGGCCGTTTGATCGCAAGGAACGTTGGTTTCCCACGGAAGAAGGGGACTGGGTACAACTGCAGGATGGCATGTTAGCCAAGGTGGTGTTGCAAACGCCCGAGTATGTCCAACTGGTGCCTAACGGTGGCAGCTACAAATCGTATCCCACGGTGGATTTCCTCAAACAACATCCGCGTAATCTCTCCCACGGCTTCCGCATTCAGAGCGTCTTTAGCCTCTCCTACGATCACATGCGCGAGGCCTACGAGGTCATCCCCGCTGTGTTGGAAGCTCGCGTGCATGAAGAGTTGAGCTTCATCTTGAGCAAGGCGGATGTGGTCCATTGCCAAGTCATGGTCGCTCAAGCCAGTCCCTCCGCGCTAGATCTCATGGTCACGGTGGACTTCCGGGGGGAGGCCGCCGTGCGCTACACCGAGTTAGAGCGCGTGATCCAACGCGCCTGTGTGGCGGAAGCAGCGGATCAGAAATGGAGCATCCCCTTCCCCCAACTTACGGTGCATCAAGCGGAGGAATGACTCCCCTGCTTGCTGGGACACGTGCAGTGCGAAGGTGGCGTTACAGACGGAGGTCCTGGCCCGCGAGCCATCCAGGGTGGAATCTCCCTAGCGATTACTTCTCGATGAGGGATTCTTTCTGCAAACGGCTGAAGGTATCCGTGATGGATTGGGTTAGTTTGGGGCCGGATTCTTCCGCTAGATTGAGGCTCATCCAGCGCATGCCATCACGCTCTTCAGTGAAATATTGCTTCTGAATGTTGGCGGGCATGGCCGCGGCGTATTCGGTTCTAACGCCAATTTTCAGATTGGATTGCAGGGTGTAAGACCGCGTGGGCAGGCCCTCAAGGCCGTCCATGAGTTTGGCGGCTTTGACGGTTTCCAGTCCCGTGAGTGCGCCTTGCACGCGGATGCCATCGCAGTCGAGATTCAGGTTCGTGATGCGCATTTCACCTTCGCTAGTTTCCAGATCAAAGGAGCCAGAGGTGGCGCGAGGTTGGGCCAACCCTGCGGCCCCGGAGACGACGTAGAGACTGCGGAAGAGGGGGATGTTCTTGAGCCAAGCCACCCCGGGGATGGGGGGCTCTAGACCAGTTCCAGAGCTCTTGCTGGGTAGGTCTTTGGCAGAGGGTATGAGCTTGGCGTGGAGTTTGATCTGGATGCCCTTGGCGCGATTAATGGTGCCGGTGAGCGTGCCTTCGAGGTCTGCACTAGCATCAAAGTAGTTACTAAAACTGGGCGGGGCGAAGGACTTCAGGTCCACCGCATGAGCGCGGAGATTGCAGTCGAACTCAGGCAACTCCCCCAAGGACATCGCTCCGGTTAGCTCAAAAACTTCTCCGCCTGCGCGAGTGAATTTAGCTTCTTTAAAGAGCAGCTTGTCTTCCACCGTGGCCTCAAGCTTTTTCACTTTCAATCCGGTTAGCCAGTTTTGAGTCAGCTCGCCATCGGTCGCGGTAAAGGTCCAGCCGCCATTGCGATTCGGTTCCAGAGTGCTGTTAGCGTTATCGAGTTTGCCTGCGGTGGTTTTCGTGTAGCCCCATTTGAGGTTCAGTTGTTTGACATCGTAGGCACCGATGGTTAGCTCGCGGAAATCGGGCTTGAATCCGAAGCCCGCCGTCTTCAGCAGCGCCTGCGTTGGGCGCTGGGCGCTGCTAGTTTTCGCGCCTCCCAGGCGGTCAATGGTGGAAGCGGGGGAGCCGTCCGGGGTGGCTTTTTGTGGGGGATTATACGAGCCGGAGCGTAGGCTGAGATTGAGTTCGTTAATCAGCAGCCGATCAAGGTGCCAGTCCGTGCGCAGGAATTGATTTCCCAGATCGAACTGGATGTTATAAGCATCTAGACGGTTAAAGAAGCTGCCCTCAGCACCGTCCGCACCGAGCGCTTTGATGGAGCATTCGTTGGTCCAGATGGAGGCAGAGGTAGCGCCACAAGTCACCTGGGTGGCATTGTAGCGCTGGGACACTTCTTCGGCTAGGTGCGCTTGGAAACCAGATGTGCGCAGGCGGGATTTTATGGACACATAACCCACCAATGCGGTCACCCCCACCACTAAACTAACCCGCCACAGATACCCCCACAACTGGCCATACCAGGGGGCATCATGGGGTGGATGCACGATGCGGCTGCGCATCTGATTAATCAAGGACCGCTGGGCGGCCCATTCATTCATCATTTGGCTATGGGACTTTTTCTGGGTGGGTTTGCTCATGGTATGGGGAGCGGGAGTCTAGGAGTCTCCGCTGGTTTGACCAGTGAAAAAAATCTGTCCTCCGGTCCGGTGGCGCGCGATCCCCATCCCTCACTTTTATGGTCAGTTCACAAACGATCTACGATGTCGAGTTCTGCGCGAGAGTAACCGCCGACTTTGGCGCCTACCGCACCGCGTGGGTGCGGAAGAAGCGGCGGGGGGTGCTGCTGATGGGTTGGCTGTCGCGCACGGTTAGGTTGGTGGCGGTGTTGGTGATTATCACCAATCCATTGGCGCTCCAACTGGTGGCGGAGAGGTCATTGCTGGCTTCGATGTTGATGCTGGTGTCGGTGGCGGCGGGGTTCTTGGGCACGGTTAAGGTGAAATATTTTTGACCGCCCACATCCGTGGTACTGACCAGCTCGGAGCTGGAGTTGGCGGTGCGGGGAGCGGTGCCGAGCGCGTATTCCAGGAGGTTGTCCAAGCCGTCGTGATCGGGGTCGGCAGACATGCCTGCATTGGCATCGGTGGGACCGCCGGGGAAGTTAGCCACTTGCCACAGTGTGTAGGGCGTGAGGGTGAAGTTTAAGTCAGCAAACGAGGTGGCAAGGCCATCATTGGCGGATAAACGCAGGGTATAGTTTCCGGCAGTGGCGGTAAAGTTAGCAGAGGTCAGCAAGGCAGCGGTATTGCCAAACGTGACCGGACTAGCAGCGACCACCGTGGACCATGCGGTGGTAAATGGAGCTGGCAAACCATCGTCCGTGACAGAGCCTGTGAGGCTGAGCGGAGGCAATGGCACGGCGGGCGTGGTGCCAGCATTTACGATCGGAGCGCGTTGCAGAGGCACGATCGTCAGCTTCGTAAATTGCACCGTATTGAAGCCCACACCGGCTCCATTGCAGACGGAAAGTCCGGCCATGACGGTGGGCGTCAGGAAAACGGAACGCGGTTGGCCTAACTGCGCCCAGGTGGCGGGCACGCCGGAGTTATCCGCTGCGTGCAGGGCGGTGATTTGGTTGCCATTGCGGATGAATCGCAGCCAATGTTTCTTTTGCGTAATGCCATTCAGCCCGCTGGTGCTGCCCTTGGAGTTCGTGCGCCAGACAAAGCTGGAGTAGGCACCAAAGGGATTCCGACCTACGAAGGCCATCGGGCCATCGTCCATGCTATCGCGAATCATGATGCCGCTGTAGGCACTGTCCGCCCCAGACGTAGCATCCAGTTGCAACACCGTGAGGACGAAATCGCCCGTGACACTCTGCCCACGGAAGATGCTCTTACTATCTAGGCCTCCGGGTTGGCCGTTCATTAAATGGATGTCCGTGGCTGCGGTGTAACTGTAAGTGCCGACCTGCGTGGCATCGCCAAAGTCTTCCACTAGCTCTGCCGGGCCGCTGGCAGCGGGCGTTAGGGCTACGTTATCGAAGTTAGCCGTGGCGGCTACGGTATCATTTCCACTGGCACACGTGAGGCTATAATCCGCCCCCGCATCCATGGCGATGACCGTCGGCGTGCCGATGGTGACCCACGCACCGGGCGCTCCGCTAACATCTGGTGCATAGGAAGCGGTCACCATATTGGTAGCGGCCACGCGGTCTAGTTTCAGCCACAGGGGCAGGTTCAGGGCCGCTACACTCACGGAAGTATCCACCGTGTTATTGGTAATCCGGGGGCGGAACCGCAGCGTCTTGGTGTTGTTAGTATAACTAAGCACCGCGCGTCGCGCATAGCGATGCATGCTGTCCCGCACGCTCAGACCAGCCTCGGCGGCGGTCTGGCTGTTGATATTCATCGCAGTTAGGCGTGTCACGATGCTGCCATCTCCATTGATTGTTCGTGTTAGCGCATGGGCGCGATCCGAGTTCGTGGCCCAGCCAATCCCTGCGCCACTGAGCACCCATCCCGGGCCCACCTGACCAGAGAAACCGCGTAATGTCGGCGGCCCGATGTCTGCGCTGATCCAGTCTGCCACCGTGCTAGCCGTGGGGGAGCCTACCACGATGGAGATCTGATCCGAGACGGAAAATTGCCCATCATAGGCGGTCACTTTTATCAAATAAGTCCCCGCCGCGCTGAACGTAGCGGACGTCTTTCCATCCGCACTCACTGCTGGCGTAAACGTCACTGTCCCCGGCCCCGTGACCGCACTCCAGGTGGCCGTCAGCGCTTGTGGCAGGCCGTCGTCCGCCATCGTGGCCGTCAGTATCAAACCATTTCCCGGAGCCACCACCACGCCCTGTGCGCTGGGGGAACTGATGAAGATCGTCGGCGGAATATCGTTGTCCACCAGCGTCACACTAGCATAACTGCTGCCGTCGATGTCATAAGACCCCGTGCTCATCTGCACGATTACCACCTCGTCTCCCTCAATGGCGGTATCATTCACGGGCAGCACGGTAATGGTGCGACTAGCCTGCCCCGCGCTAAGCACGAAGCTGGTGATGCTAGCGGGATTGGTGGTGTAATCCGTGGTGCCAGTGGCGGTGCCAGTGACCGTTAAATTTACCGTTAGGGCAGCCGTTGTGCTGCCCGTGCGGGAAACGGTAAAGATCCCACTGGCCCCTCCTTCCACGGCGTTTGGCGTGGTGGCCACGATGGAGACGGCATTGCGATCATCATCTAAAATGGACAACGTGACCGCCGCTGGCGTGCCGATCACATAGCCACCAGCAGCCAACGTGAGCACGACAGTTTCCGTGCCTTCCACCGCCGTTTCTTGCACGGCGGTCATCGTTTGCGTGATGCTTGTTTGCCCGGTAGGGATCACGGCTAGGCCCGTGGTGCCGTAGTAATCTGACAAATAAGTGGCCGTGCCACTGCGCGTGTAGTTCACCGTCAGATCAGCCGTGGTGGCTCCCGTGCGCGTGAACGTGACGGTGGCGGTATCGCCACTTTCAGCGGCGGTGGGGTCACTGCTGCTGATGGTCACCACGGTCGTATCCTCATCCGTAATGGTCAAGGTATGTGCACTCAGACTGCCGAGCACCGCCTCCACTGGCGCAGTTAAGGTGATGATGACCGTCTCCGCACTTTCCGCCACGGCATCATCCAAAATACTCACCGGCACCTGCGCCACCGTTTGCCCTGGCGCAAAGGTCAACGTGCCACTGGCCAAGGTGAAATCACTGCCGGCCACTGCGGTGCCTGCGGTAATGTCGTAATTTACCGTCACGCTGGAGGCACTCACGCTGCTCAGGGAAACAGCCAGAGAGGCAGATCCGCTGGCTTCCAGCACATTGCTGCTAGCCCCACTGAAGCCTACAGACGGCAGCAGTGGCGGCGTGTCATCATCGCTGATGAGATAGGCAAATTGACTGTTGGTGCCCAGCTTGGCACCATTTGGATTCCGCAACGTCACGATGACCGTTTCGTCCGGTTCTGGGATGGTATCGTTGATGATGGTGAGCGGAATATTTAAAGTCGTGGTCCCTGCTGGAAAAGTGAGGATGCCTGCGGGCAACGTGAAATCTATCCCCGTGCCATAAGCCGTGTCTGGGCTGGTATGCCGCCAGAGGAATTGCGGAGGGGTTCCGGCGGCTAGGCCCACGAAGGCCATGCGCGCGCGGCGGTCGAAAGTCTGCCGCAGCATCAAGCCTGCGCGCAAGCTGCCGGGGCCGCTCGTGTTCAGAATGCGTGCTGTCAGCGTGAAATCGCCCGTGATCGTTTGGCTGGAGAAATAGCCGTCATCGCCCGTGCCGCTATAGCCATCGCCCGATGCGGTTAGGGTGTAAATGCCCGCACTCTGCGCATCCGTCCCCTGAGTGGCGCTGAGCCCCACCGTGCGGCCTAACAGCGTGCCCAGTGGGCCGGGCGTCAGCGTTACATTATCAAACTGCGCAGTCGCCAACGAGCCTTCGGTAAAGGATGACAACGCCAACCCGGCTTCCACATCCGTGCCCATGGCCAGCGGCAACGTGGTGCCGATCTGCGCCCACGCCGTGCCGTCTTGCGATTGGTAAACACTGACATTTCCCGCCGCGCGTTGCAGCCGCAACCAGACTGGCGGCCCAGCGGTTAGGGCGACCTTGGCATCTGTAGCGGAGGTGGCCGTGCGCGTGTGGTGTTCAAAGCCAGAGGTGGGAGTGGCTCCCATGATGCTGCGGGCAGAAGTATTGCCCGTGGTCTCGCGGATCATCACGCTGGCGGTGGCCAGGGCGTTGGTATTCGTTTGGGAAAGCACGCGCGCGGTGATCGTGCAGTCCGTGCTATTGGTGATCGGCCACCACGTGGCGTAGCCCTGATCCGTGGTGCCTTCCACATTATCTCCCGCACCTACGATCGTGTAAATAGTGCCCGCCACGTTGGCGGATCCGGCCAATGCCGTCGTGCCCACCAGTCCACTGGTTCGCGTGCCTTGCGTGCCGCCAGCAGTTAGGCCTGTGATGCTCACATTATCAAACGTAGCCGTGCTAGCCGTAGCGGTGTTATAAGAATTCACGATCAAGCCCGCTAGATAACTCGTGCTAGCCATCGGGATCGTCTGCGTGCTGACCACCGTCCACGTCACCCCATCTGGGGAAATAGAACCAGTGAAGGTGGAGCCAGCCCGCACGCTGCGCACCCAGTAAGGCAAGGGTCCGGGCGTGGTGCCATTCACCGTAGCCGTGTCGTGCGTGCTGTGATCCACGAGGTATTCCACCGTGATGGGAGCCGCGCCTGCAGCACTCAAAGTCACGGGAATATTGACCGTGCCCGCGCTTTCCTGCGCAGCGGCACTCACGTTAGGGAAGCCCACGCTGAGCGTCGGAGATTCATCATCGGTGATGTAATACGTCGCTGGTCCGGTGCGACTGTAAGCGCCAGCGGCCAGGGACATGATGACCGTTTCCGTGCCCTCGGCTAACGTATCATTGATCGGCGTGATCTGCACTTCCACGCCACTAGCACCAATCGGAATCACCGCCGAGCCGCTGGGGGCCGTGTAATCCACGCCACTGGTGGCGGTGCCAGAGAGCGTGTAATTAACCGTTAGGGCCGCCGTCGTCGTGCCCGTGCGAGACAGGTAGAATGGGCCGCCGGTGCTGTTCTCAGCGAAGGCGGGCGGGTAATCACTATCACTCGCATCCACATAAACGGTGGGTCCGTCATCATCCCGCAGTTGCATCAGCGCGGTGGAAGAAGGCGCGTAGATCTGATAGTTCACGCTTGGCGTGATGGTGAGAATGATGGTTTCCAGATCCTCCAGCAGCGCATCATTGATCGGCGTCACACTGACATCCACCGTGTTCAAGCCGCTGCCCGGAATAGAAACCGTGCCGCTCAGCGGAGTGAAGTCTGTGCCGCTAGTGGCCGTGCCGCTGATGGTATAATTCACCGTGACTGCGGCCACTGATGAGCCGGTTAGGGAGAAATGGAATTTCCCCACTGTGGGCGACGTGCCTTCCGTGGCATTCGTCGTCGTGCTGACCTCCACATACGGCGGATCGCCTGCATCGTTGATGGTAATGGTGGCGGAGTTGTCTGGGCCTAACTGGTAGTTCGTAGGTCCCGCCCCTAACTGGATACGGGCGGTCTCTGGGGCTTCGCCCAGGCCATCCCAACGCGGCATGATCGTGACCGCGCCACTGCTCTGGCCTGCAGGAATAACGAGCACGCCGGGCAGCGCCTCATAGTCCACGCCATGCAGAGCCGTGGCTCCACTGGTGCTGCCCGCCATGGCATAGTAAATGGTGAGCGGCAGGGTGGTATCGCCCGTGCGAGTGACCAAGAATGTGGCCGTGTCCGCAGCGGTGCCAGCAATGCTCAGATTCCGCTCTGTGGCCACCGCGTCGGTGGCGATGACGTTGACGATTTGGAGGTCATCATCCACCACGGAAACTGTGGCCGTGACGGCTCCGGGGTCAGTCACGTAGGCCGCGTGGTTGCTCAGCGTCAGCACCACCGTTTCAATTTTCTCGGACGCACTATCATTGATGGACGCAATGTTTACGGCCGCTTCCGACGCGCCGACGGGAATGCTCACATTTCCCGTTAGGGAGGTGTAGTCCGCGCCAGCCGTAGCGGTGCCCGCCACACTGTAGTTCACTGTGAGAGCCGCCGTGGTGGCACCCGTGCGCAGCACCCGCACGGTGGCGGGCGTAGCCGTGCCTTCAATGGTCTTGGCCAAGCCGACTTGGAGGCTAACGCGTGGTAATAAGGTATCATTATCGTCTATGGTCACGATGGCTTCCGCATTGCCAGAGATTAAATAGCCGTTCCCTGCCGCTAAAGTTAGAATAACTGATTCCGGACCTTCCGCCGCAGTGTCATTCACGGGCGTGACGGTGGCATCGAGGTAATCAGCGCCTGCCGGAATGGTCAACGTGCTGAGCCCTTGTGAGCCCGCGCCCAGCGTAGGCGCGAAGGTGTAATCTCCCGCCGCTGCGTTGCCACTAAGCGACGTGACATTGACTACCAAAGCCTGCGAGGCATCGCCCGTGCGAGTCAGCGTAAATTTCCCTGGCGTGCTCCCACCCTCCGCCGTCACGAGCACTGTAGCCGCCAGCGTCAGGCGCGGCGTGCCGCTAGCCTCGAAATCCGCGCCACTAAAGTTCGGCCCCACCACGGCACTGTTATTAAATAGCTCTGTAAATGTATATCCATAGAGTAATGGCGTCATAATGTAAGTGCCCGCCGCCAAGTTAGGGATCAGGTAGCGGCCATCACTGTCGGTAATGACTCCATTGGCGGAATTCGCATTCACGGTCACGCCTGCCAAGGCTTGTCCATCCACTGTCACGCGGCCACCGACGGTAAATTTCCCCCCGCCATTGCCGACGATGATGAGTTGATTCCGCACTGCCGATCCGCCTTTCATGTCGGAGACGGTGCAGCTAACCACATATGTGCCCGCCGTGGTGAAGGTGCGGGTGATCTGGGCGGCGTTAGGAAAAATGGTGCGGTAGGCGGAGTCGCCAAAGTTTTGCCAAGAGTAGGCCAGCGCATCACCATCTAGATCACTAGCCGTGGCGGTAAAAGTCACGGGCACATTTAACGGCACCACGGCGGCGGATACGGCTAAGCTGAGGGTGGGGGAGTGATTGGTGGGGAAGTCGCCAAAATTCACCCGCATTTCCACGCTCTTCGGCTCGGTGGCGGTAGAGGGATAAACGGCTAGAGTCGTCAGGTGGATGCCGGACTCCGTATCCGAAAACGTCCGCCCCAGGCTGATCGGAGCGTCCGTTTTACCAAAAGGCGAGCCTGGCGTGGTGTCGACGAGCTGGGTGTTGCCACCGCCGCCGCCGGGATATTTCCAGCCCAAAATCAGCCCGTTATCCGCCCAAGTCTCCGTGGTATTCCCCGTGTAAACGCCACGCAGCTCGCCCCAGTAAGTGCGCAGATTATCTTTGCGGATTTTCAGCGCGAAACGTTTCCCTGGATCCAGGATCGCTTGGTCTTGAGCATAGATCCGATAGGTGCCGCTGGTGGTTACTTCCGTGACAAAATCATCCGGCAACCACCGAATCTGATTCTTCCCCTGCACGTTATAATGCCCGTTCGGCAAACCAAAGCCACCCATCACATCATAGTAGCCGCCGTATTCTCCATTGGTCCCCACGCCGATGGCACTGGTGCCAGCGGTGTCCCAGTAGTTCGCATGAGCCAGCCCAAAAACGTGACCAACTTCATGGGCCGTCACGTCTGCACCATCTCCATAGATCCACACGCTACGGCCTCCGCCCCAGCCGCCCGCAGGCCGCGCGCCACCATTGAGCCGCACTACAATACAGTCGTAGTCATCATCATCGAACCCCAGTTTCCGTGCCTCCGCCCGCGCATGAGAATGCTCTAGGCCCAGGCCATCAATGGGGCCACCATTGGAGGTATCTTTCTGGATATACCACGCTTGGCTATGTGGCAGCGTGATGCTAGGGGAGACCGTCGTTAGCAGCGTTAGTTTCCCATAGCTGGCCTTGGCGTAGTGATCCCCCACGCTGCGCATGAGGTTGTATAACGTGGATTCCGTGGAGGGAGTATCGTTCTGATCCGCAAAGGTCATGGGAATGACTAGCACCTTCACATTTCCAATCGAGGGCGTGGGCACGCTGGGCAAAATGCCCGTAAACGTCACAGGTCCCCCGGTCGATCCTTCCCCCTGCACTAACGTCTGGCCATAGAGCATGGTGTGACTGCCATCACACAGGTAAATGATCTGCCCATAAGCCTCCACGGCGGGCGTGGCGTCCGTAATGGCCTTGCCGACTTGATCTTCCGCAGCGGAAATTTTCCCCGACACCGGGCACACCGTCACGGCCACCTTAGCCGGATCTGGCCGCTCGCCTTTCTCTAACACACGGAACGGAGCCTCATTTACCGCAAGATCCGTATCCATGGCCACGCCATTCACTGCCGCATTAGGCAACCACGCCACGGACTCCGCACGTCGGCCATAGACATGTGCGGCAAATGTGCGGCCGCTTTCCAGTTCCACCGCCCGATGCGTCTCCGCGGGCGTGGCATTGTCCAGCCCCACACCTTGATAGACCCGCAGCGCGCCCCGTTCATTGATGCGTTCTTCTAATAACCCCACCACCTCCGTGGGTAAATCTTGTCGCACCACCATGGGCACCGCTTCGCGTAGGGCTTGTGCAGGGTTGGTCTGGATCAGGCGCTTCATCTCTGGCCGACGTGCTTCCGCCCAGGCCACGCCTTCTGGAATAAACGTCGCCCGTTGCTCCAGCGGAGCCTCTAAATACTGCTGCGTCCAGTCTGTAAAGCCCGCCAGCGCTGCTGCCGCAGCCACGGCGGGCGGACGTGGCACCGTTTGCTGCGTAATGCTAGGCACCACAGGCGCGGGCTGCCAAGCATGATGCCACATGGTAGCGAGCGTGCATAGCAGGACGAGGACGAGAGAGAGTTTTCGTTTCATAAATGTGAGGGAGCGGGGAATTGCGGAGTCGGGCATAACGCATCTCCGGCATTTCGCCTACCGCAAATCTGTATCCGCGTTTATCTGGTGCCGGGCATCAGGCGATGCCCTAGGGGGGGGCCATTACCGCCATCCACGCAAATGGAGCGCGGACTTACCGTCTGCTGCATCACTCCGCGTTGAGGCTTGACCAGTCGCAATCTCCGCCTAGGGGCTAGGCGACACGCCCCCGCAATTTTCTGACTCTCCTAACCTCCCATCCCCCTTTCATTTTATGTCTTTAAAAATCGCAGTTCTAGCCGGAGACGGCATCGGCCCTGAAGTGATGACCGCCAGCCTAACCGTGCTAGAGGCCGCCGCTGCCCAGCATCAGCTCACCCTCAGTTATGATCATCAACTGGTGGGCGGAGCCGCCATTGATGGCGCAGGCCAAGCGCTGCCGCCCGCCACCGTGGCCGCTTGCGAGGCCGCCGGGGCCATCCTCTTTGGCTCCGTGGGTGGACCGAAATGGGAGAAACTTCCCCCGCATGAACAGCCCGAGCGCGGAGCCCTGCTGCCGCTGCGGAAGCACTTCGGACTCTTTGCTAACCTGCGCCCTTCCATCTGTTACCCCGGTCTCACCCATGCCTCCCCAGTGAAAGAATCCTTGATCCAAGGCGGGTTCAACGTCCTCTGCGTGCGGGAACTCACGGGCGGAATCTATTTCGGCACCCCCAAAGGCCGGGAGGTGCGGGATGGTGAGGAAGCCGCCATCGACACCATGGTTTACAAGCGCAGTGAGATCGAACGCATCGCCCATGTGGCCTTCAAGGCCGCGCAGGGCCGCCGCCAGCACGTGACCAGCATTGATAAAGCCAACGTGCTAGAGAACGGCCTCTTCTGGCGCGGTATCGTGGAAGAAGTGGCCCAGGGCTACCCGGATGTGAAGCTGAGCCACCTCTATGTGGACAATGCCGCCATGCAGCTCATCAAGCAGCCGAAGAGTTTCGATGTGGTGTTAGCGGAGAACCTCTTTGGCGATATTTTAAGTGATGAAATGGCGATGATCGCAGGCAGTCTCGGCATGTTAGCCAGCGCCAGCCTGGGCAAGGTGAAGGGGGATGGGCGTTACTTCGGCCTGTTCGAGCCCAGCGGCGGCAGCGCACCAGACATTGCTGGCCAAGGCATCGCCAACCCCATTGCCCAAATTCTGTCCTCCGCTCTCATGCTCCGCTTCAGTTTTGGTGAGGAAGCCGCCGCCCAGACCATTGAGCTAGCCGTGCTCCGCGCCATCGAAGATGGTCTGCGCACCCGTGACATCATGACCGATGAACCGGGACTGCGCCTCGTAGGCACGCAGGAAATGGCCGCCGAGATCGCCCAACGGCTCTAACTTTCCGGCGGGAAGACCTCTGCGGACCGCCAGTGGTGCCGTTTGACAGGGGTGGGGGGCGCGGTTTTGCTGGGCGCTCTGTGTTGCTTTGCTTATGATGCGTTCGATCCCTTTTGCTGCCTTGATTCTAGCCTCCCTTGCCCTGCGTGGGCGTGGTGCGGAGACGCCTGTGGAAATGGTGAGTTACAATTTCTCAGTGCGGCCGATCTTGGCGAACACATGCTTTAAATGCCATGGTCCTGACGAAAAGGCGCGCAAGGGCAAGCTGCGCCTAGACAATGCGGCGGATGCTTATGCCAAGGCGATCACGCCGGGGGATGTCAATGGTAGCGAGGTCTGGAAGCGCCTCATTTCCAAAGATCCAGAAGAGATCATGCCGCCGCCGGATGCGCATCTGGAGCTGATGCCTGCGGACCGAGCGGTGCTGAAAACATGGATCGCCCAGGGCGCGAAATATGACACGCATTGGGCCTTCCAGCCGATCACGGCTCCTGCGGTGCCTGCTCTGAAAAGTCCGTGGGTGCGGTGCGAGATTGATGCCTTTGTCCTAGAGAAATTATCCGCGCAGCAACTGCAACCAGCCTCTGAGGCTGATCGGGGGCGATGGCTCAAGCGCGTGAGCATGGACCTGACCGGGCTCCCGCCGAGCCTAGCGGAGTTGGATGCATTCTTGAAAGATGCTAGCACTACCGCTTTCGAGGGTGTGGTGGATCGTCTCCTGGCCGCTCCGCAGTATGGCGAGCGCATGGCCAATGATTGGCTAGATGCCGCGCGCTATGCCGACACTTATGGCCGACATGAAGATGGGGATTCGGAGAATTTCCCCTATCGGGATTGGGCTATTCGCGTGTTTAACCAAAATTTGCCGTATGACCAATTCATCGAATGGCAGATCGCAGGCGACCTGATCCCGAATGCGAGCGTGGATCAACAACTGGCCACGGCCTTCAATCGCCTGCATCCGCAGAGCAACGAGAGCGGCAGTGATGAAGAGGAATTCCGCATCGAGAATGTGGCCGATCGCGTGAAGACCACGGCCACGGCCTTGCTCGGCCTAACGCTGGAATGCGCGAAGTGCCACGATCATAAATACGATCCGCTCTCTGCGAAGGACTATTATGCGTTCAGCGCGTTTCTCAATAACATCGACGAGCAGGGGCTCTTCAGTCGGTTTACGAACGCCGTGCCCACGCCAGCCATGTTCCTCTATGCAGGCGATGAAGAGGCGCAACATCAGGAGTTGAAACAGCGCATCGCTAGCCAAGTCCAGGCGCTGCAAGACCTGCAACCAGCAGCCCGCGAGCGTTTCCAGAAATGGCTCGCGGCGGGAGGGAAGCCGACTGCCGCTAAGCCCACGGATCATCTGAATTTCGAGACGAAGATCAAAGAGCACGCGGTGGACAACATCGCCAATGCGGAGCGGCCCGCTAAGTTTATGTTCAAGACGGAGTCCATGGCCAGCCCGGTGGGTAAGTCGCTCTTTCTCAAGGGCGATACGAAGATCACTTGGGAAGGCGCGGGGGATTATCATCGCTCGGATCCATTTTCGCTCAGTCTGTGGCTGAAGCCGCAAGAAGCGCTGCCGCGGGCGGTGCTGATCCATCACACGGTGGGCTCAGTGGATGCGGCTAACCGGGGCTATGAATTGATCTTGGATGACATGCACCCGGACTTCTGTCTGGCGCATTTCTGGCCAGGGAATGGCATCCGCATCCGCGCGCTGGAGCCTTTACCCGTGGGGAAATGGTCCCACCTAACTGCGGTCTATGACGGCACGAGTAAAGCCGCAGGGATGCACCTGTATCTCAACGGACTGGAGGTAAAATGCGAGGTGCTAGGCGATCATCTCACCAAGGATCTGCGCTATGAAGTCAATACCGGGGATCTGGATGAGCGTAAGGTGATGGATGCGGGCATTTCCAAAAATGTGATTTTAGAGATTGGCGGACGTCGCAATGACTCCGGCCTAGCCAATGCTTATGTGGATGAAATCAAAATCTTCGACCGCGCCCTCACTGCGGCGGAAGCTAAGGTGCAAGCGGGCTTGGATGCCAGTAAGGACGACTGGTTCCTGTGGTATCTGCGGGAGGTTGATCCCCCGAGCACGGCCTTGGCGCAGGAATTGCACAACACGTTAGAAGCGGAGTGTGAGTTTACCAAGAAGGTGCGGGAAATGATGATCATGCGTGAGCACACGGGGGCCCGTCGGCAGACATTCGTGCTGACGCGGGGCCGCTTTGATGTGCATGGCGCGGAGGTGCAGCCGGACACGCCGCAGAGCATCCTGCCCTGGCCCGCAGGGCTGAAACGAGATCGTGCAGGCTTGGCCAAGTGGTTCACGCATCCGCAGAATCCGCTAACGGCTCGCGTGGCGGTGAATCGTTTCTGGCAGATTTTCTTTGGACGCGGACTGGTCAGCACGCCGGAGGATTTCGGCATCCAGGGCGCGCTGCCGTCGCATCCCGCGTTGCTGGATTGGCTGGCGGCGGATTTCCGCAGCCATGGCTGGGACGTGAAACGGCTCTGTCGGCAGATCGTCCTCAGTGCCACCTATCGGCAATCCGGCGTGCCGCAGGATGCCAAACTGCTGGTGGATGACCCAGATAACTCCCTACTCGCGCACGGGCCGCATCATCGCTGGAGTGCTGAGCAGATCCGGGATCAAGCTCTAGCCGTCTCCGGCCTACTCGTGCCCACCCTCGGCGGCCCCAGTGTCTTTCCCTATCAACCCGCGAACCTCTGGGAGGACAGCGGCACGCAGCATTCCTATAAACAGGACACGGGACCGGGTTTATACCGTCGCAGTATGTATAGTTTCTGGCGGAGGACGCTGCCACCGCCGACCATGACCATCCTGGATGCTCCCACGCGGGAATACTGCCGCGTGCGGCGGGACCGCACTAGCTCGCCCATGCAAGCACTGGCGCTGCTGAACGATCCCCAGATGCTCGAATGCGCCCGCGTCCTAGCGGGAAAATTACTCCACGCCCACCCCCAAGATCCTGCGGCCCAACTGCGCGAGAGCTTCCGCCAATGGACCGCGCGACCAGCCACGGAGGCTGAATTGGAGGTGCTAGGAAAATATTATACGGCCGAACAGACGCGTTTCTCCACCGATGCTAAGGCCGCTGCGGAGTTTCTCGCTAACACGGGTGACTCGAAGCCAGACGCCACCTTGCCCGTGCCCACCCTAGCCGCGCTGACGATGGTGCAGCGGATGCTCCTAAACGCTGCGGAGACCGTGATTAAATATTGAGTGCCGAAGCCGCCGCGGCCCCAAAATCTGCGGCCTAGCGCATCGGTGTAAATTTCAATTTGCAAAGGGCGGCATCTGCTCGCCCTAATGCGGGATGCACTACATTTCCACGCGCGGGCAGACCGCGCCCCATTCCTTTTCCGAAGCCGTGGCCGTGGGCTTGGCGGGGGATCGCGGCTTGTTTCTCCCTGCGCCCCTGCCGCACTTTTCCGGCGTTCCCGCCGCGTGGGAAACGCTGTCGTATCCACAGTTGGCGGCGGAATTTCTCGCTGGTTTTGCACCAGAGATTCCACTCGCTGAATGGCACTCGCTCACCGCCGAAGCCTACGCTCATTTTGCTAATCCCGAGGTGGCCCCGCTCGTGCGCCTGAGTGATGAGTTGTCCGTTCTGGAGCTATTCCACGGCCCTACGCTGGCTTTCAAGGACTTCGCCCTGCAACTGCTGGGGCTGCTCTATCGGCGTCAAGTGGCGCAGAGCGGACGTCGGCTGGCCGTGTTAGGCGCGACGTCGGGGGACACGGGATCGGCGGCCATTCAGGGGTGCTCTGGGCAGGACGGGCTGACCATTTTTATCCTCTATCCTGCGGGCCGAGTGGCTCCGCTGCAGGAGCGCCAGATGGCCTGCACAGGCGCGGCTAACGTCCATGCGATCCCCATTCCAGGTACGTTCGATGACGCCCAAGCTATCGTGAAAGAGATCTTTGGAGATGCCGCCTTTGCCGCGTCGGTGAATCTCTCGGCGGTCAATAGCATCAACATTGCCCGCATCCTGGCGCAGTGCGTTTACTACGTCTGGGCCTATCTGCGGCTGCCCGTGGCAGATCGTGCGCGGGCGGAATTCATCGTGCCAACGGGAAATTTTGGGAACATCCTAGCGGGTTGGCTGACGCAGCAAATGGGGCTGCTGCCCAGCACCGTAAAGTTCCGTGTGGCCACGAATCAGAATGACATCCTCTACCGTTTCCTAACTACGGGAAACTATACCGCAGGCTCGGTGCAGCCTAGCCATGCACCCAGCATGGACATCCAGGCGGCGTCTAATTTCGAGCGCTACCTGTATTTCCTCCTCGGCCAAGATACTGCCGCCGTGCGCGCTACGATGGCAGATCTGGCTGCGGGGAAGCCCGTCACGTTGCCGCTGTCGAACCCTAGCCTAGGAGCCACGCGGATGGAGGATGAGCAGATCTCCCAGGCCATCCAGGCCGCTTATGCTGCGCACCAATACGTGCTGGATCCGCACACCGCCTGCGGCTACACCGCGCTGGATCCCCAGCGGCATAGCATCCTTCTGGCCACGGCTAGTCCCGCCAAATTTCCAGAGGTCGTGCAGGCCGCGATTGGCATTGAGCCCACGCATCCCTCGCTGGAGGAGCTGAAGCGTAAGCCTCTGCAAACCCATCCGCTGCCATGCTCTGTGGCAGCGGTGCAGGACTATCTGCGGGCAGTGTTAGGGCAATAAATCTGGCCGTTGCTCACGGGTGCGCTCCAGGCTGCGTTGGTGCTTCCATTCCCGGATTTTTTGATGGTGCCCGGAGAGTAAGATTTCCGGCACCACGCGGCCTTCGTAACGCAGCGGGCGGGTATAGCAAGGAGCCTCCAGCAAGCCCTGGGTAAAGGATTCCTCCGCCGCACTGCGATCGTCCCCCAGCACGCCGGGGAGCAGGCGCACGATGGCATCCACGAGGATATTGGCCGCGATGGCACCATTGGTCAGGATGTAATCTCCGATGCTGATTTCCTGATCTACTAAGGCCTCAATGACGCGATGATCCACGCCCTCATAATGCCCGCAGAGGATGATGAGATGCCCCGCCGTGGCGGCTAGTTGCTCGACCAGCCGTTGTTCTAAGCGCACGCCCTGCGGCGTCATTAGGATGACGCGCGTTTCTGGACGGCGGAGTTCAGCGATGCAGGCAAAGAATGGCTCTGGCTTCATCACCATGCCTTGGCCGCCGCCGTAGGGCACATCATCCACGCTGCGGTGCTTATCCTTAGCCCAGAGCCGCAGATCGAAGACGCGCAGCTTTAGCTGCCCCTGCGCCTGCGCCCGGCCCATCATGCTCTCACGCAGCGGGCTGGCGCACATCTCAGGGAAAATAGTGATGATGTCGATGTCCATATTCCGCTAGCCCTGGCACTGCCCCCGGCATCGTGCAACCAGTGAGGGTGGGCTCCGCTCCCCGTTTTTACCCAGTTGCCAGACCACCGTGGGTTGGTCCATACGAAGGCATGAGATTATGGATTTTAATATTACTAGGAATCGTGGGGACGGCAGCATTGCCAGCGGCGGAACGTCCGCAGGTGGTGGTGTTGACGGACTTGTCCAATGAGCCGGATGATGAGGAATCGCTGGTACGTTTCCTGGTCTATGCCAATGAGTTTTCGGTGCGTGGGTTGATCGCCACCACGTCCACGCACTTGAAGAATGGCCCCCGGCGGGATTTACTGCTGCGGGACATTGCGGCCTATGCGCAGGTCTTGCCGAACTTACAGCAACATGCTCCTAACTATCCCTCTGCGGAGGCCCTGCAGAGCGTGTGTAAGACGGGCCAGCCTGCCTATGGCATGGCCGCCGTGGGCACCGGCCTGGGGAGTGAGGGCGCGGAGCATCTCATAAAAGTAGTGGATGCCAATGCCGAGCAGCCGCTCTGGATCAACATCTGGGGCGGGGCGAATACGCTGGCGCAGGCGCTCTGGGAGGTGCGGGCGACGCGGGACGCGGCGGGGGTGGAGCGCTTTCTGCGGTGGCTGCGCGTCTATGCGATTTCTGATCAAGACGATGCCGGGCCGTGGTTGCGGGCGCAGTTTCCTAACCTCAGTTATATTTGCTCCCCCTCCCTCATTGGTGGGGCGGATTATTGGAAGGCCACGTGGACGGGGCTCAGTGGAGATCGCTTCTATCATCATGGCGTGCGGCATCGCTTTGCGCTGGTCGATAACCCTTGGCTCAGCGAGCACATCCGCGAAAAGCATGGGCCGTTAGGAGCGCTGTATCCTGCGGCTAAATATGTCATGGAAGGCGATACCGCCTCATTCATCGGGCTCATCAATCATGGGTTAGGTTGGGAGGTGAGCCCCAGCTACGGTGGCTGGGGCGGGCGGTATGAACTCTTCCGCCCCTACGGGGAAAAGCGTCCGCTGTGGACGGAGACGCGGAACTCCCGAGACACTGTGACCTCGGATGAAAATGGGCGCACGGAGACCAGCGCGCAGGCCACCATCTGGCGCTGGCGGCAGCCGATCCAGCATGATTTTGCCGCGCGCATGGACTGGTGTGTGGCGCAGACCTACGCGCAGGCAAATCATAATCCCGTGGCCGTGCTGAACGGGGACCGCACGCAGGAGGTACTGACGCTGACCCCAGCCGCAGGCACCGTCGTGACCCTGAGCGCGGAGGGCACCAGCGACCCCGATGGCAATGCCACAGACGTGAAATGGTGGATCTATCCCGAGGCCGGCACGCTGCTAGAGGACCGCACCCGTGAGCTGCCAGCAGGGCTAACGCTCAGCGCTAGCAGTGGCCTGAGCACCAGTCTAACGGTGCCAGCAGTGCTGCGGCCCGCCACGCTGCACCTCATCATGGAAGTGCGGGATGATGGCACGCCTGCGCTCTGGTCCTACCGCCGGGCGGTGTTGTCCTTGCAGCCGTGAGCCATGGAGGCTGCGGCTGCTAGCCGTCTTTCAGGCGACGCTGGGCGAACATCCATTCGTGCATTTCCTTACTGGCATAGACGGTGCCGTTGATGCCGTGACCTTGGCCAGTGAGTTCGGTAAATTTGACATTGCCATCGATGGCCTTGAGCGCAGCCACCATGACCCGATCCCGTTCGATGGGCACCATGTCATCCAGATCGCCATGCCAAGCCCACACCGGCAATTGCTTCAGCGCCACCGCATTTTTAGGATCTCCGCCGCCACAGACGGGCACCGCACAGGCGAAGACATGGGGGAATCTCACCGGCAGATTCCACGCGGCAAAGCCGCCCATGCTCGAGCCCGTGAGGTAGATGCGGTCCGCATCCACGGGCAGTTTGTCCGTTAGGTCCGCCACCAGCGCCACCAAGTTGGTGGCCACTTCCTTATTCCAGCCGATGGCGGAATCCGGGCACTGCGGGACGACGACGAAGCACGGGCGCGCGCTTTGGTTTTCCGCCTTGGTGAACTCCGTCGTCGGGCCACCCATTTGCTTCTCGTTGTCATTGCCGCTCTGGCCAGAGCCATGGAGGAAGATCACCACCGGGTAGCGCTTCTTACCATCCCACTTAGGGTCCGCATACATTTGATAGAGCAGGCCTTCCTTAGAGGTGCCTTTAGTATATTTCCCCGTCACTTGGGCGGCATAGCTGCCCTTCGTCAGCGCGGCGTCTTTATCCAGTTCATGGACCATGCCCAGGATGTAAGCGCGATCTTCCTCGGAGAGGCGATCCAGCGGTAGTTTCACGATCTGGAAATCCGCCGTGCGCTTGATCCGCACCTCTTGGGCGGTGAATTCCAGAAGTTCTCCGGGCATGATCTTGCCATCGTTTGATTTCCAATTCCGGGCCAGATGCCCCGCCTGCTTGTCAGCAGAGGCCGGGAGGCTAACCAAGAGGGAACACAGCGTAGAAAGGAGCAGGGATTTCATAAGTGGCGCGAGATTAGCGGGCCGCCTGCCCGTCCGTCAACCTGCATTTCCGGGGTTGGGGGACAGGGACCAACTGGACGATGACCGCAGGCCGGGAGCACGATCCACTCACGGGCAAAGCCTCCATCCGGACCTCCCTGCGCGATGTGCGAGTGAAACCTGAGCAGTGGTTGTCCGTGACCTCCGCGCCGCTCAAGTCTTTACGCCAGAATCAGCGCAGTCACGTTCTGGCGGAGCAACTCCAGATCCCTCAGAAGCCGCCCTGAAGATATCCTCAAACTGCTTGCTTTCAGGGATCTCCGCCCTAGAAGGAATATTGACCCGCTGTTTATCCTGCCCACCGCTCCCATTTATATGAAAACCATGCGTCACCTTGCGTTCGTGTTATCCTTTATCACCCTCGCACTGGCGGGCTCTGCGGGCACCGTTCAGGCGGAGCAATACACCTTCAGCACCTTAGCTGGCCCGTTGAATGGGTTTGCTGGCAGCACGGACGGGACTGGCAGCGTGGCACGGTTTTCCAGCCCTAATGGCGTGGCCGTGGATGCCAGTGGCAACGTCTATGTGGCCGACACGTTGAACTCTACCATCCGCAAGATGACCGCTGCCGGAGTGGTCACCACGCTGGCGGGCAATGCCAGTAACAGGGGCTCCACGGATGGCACGGGCAGCGCGGCCCTGTTCAGATATCCGCAAGGAGTGGCTGCGGATACTAAGGGCAACGTCTATGTAGCGGACACCACCAGCCATACCATTCGCAAGATCACCTCCGCAGGCGTGGTGACCACGGTGGCCGGCAGACCCTTAGAACCTGGCAGCAACGATGGCACGGGGACCGCCGCCCTGTTCAACTATCCCTATGGCGTAGCCGTGGATGCCAATGACAATGTCTATGTGGCGGACCGTAATAACCATACCATCCGACAGATCAACTCTGTCGGCGTGGTGAGCACGCTGGCAGGGGGTGCCGGGAGCAGTGGCAGCATGGATGGCGGGGGGAGCGCGGCCCGGTTTAACTCTCCATCTGGCATCGCGGTGGATACGCTCGGCAACGTCTATGTGGCGGATACTGGCAACCAACTCATCCGCAAAATCACCTCTGCGGGAGCGGTCACCACGCTGGTAGGCAGTGCCGGGATCAGCGGCAGCGCGGATGGCATCGGCAGTGCGGCCCGCTTTAACGCTCCGTCTAGCGTGGCCGTGGATGCCAGTGGGAAGCTCTATGTGGCGGACTCCGGAAACTCCACCATCCGCAAGATCACTACGGCGGGCGTGGTGACCACGCTGGGCGGCAGTGCCGGAACCAGTGGCGGCACGAACGGCACCGGAAGCGCGGCCCGGTTCGGCTATGCCCGGGGGGTAGCCGCCGATGCCGCTGGCAACGCCTATGTGGCGGACTCCCAAAACAATAGCATCAGATACGGCATTCCTGCCATTCAAGCCTGGCGGCAACAATACTTCAGCACCCGGCTTAACACGGGCACCTCTGCCAACACCGCTGATCCGGACAAAGACGGCGTGCCTAATCTTGCCGAGTTCGCCTTCGGACTCAATCCCACCAGCGGAGCCTCTGTGCAGTTACCCTCATTTCAACGGACCGGCGGAGCCTTCCTTTCCACCTTCACCCAACCTGCCGCAGTCAGCGGCATCACCTACGGAGCCCAGTGGAGCACCAGCCTGAGCAGCGGCTGGGCCGCCATCCCAGACACCGGCATTGGCAATACCCACACGTTCAGTGTGTCCGTCGGAACTAATTCCCGGATCTTCTGCCGCTACCTCATCAGCGAGCCCTAGGAGAAATGTAGCCGCTGCCCCCTCATCCATCCCCCTGGGCCCCACCACGTGGCCCGCAACTGCCCCACCCGATCCATGAAAATTCTGCTCCCCATTTTCGCTCCACTGCTGCTGGCAGCCCTGGTTGCTCATTCTCCGGGGGCTCCGGGTGGCCCCGATCCCTCGTTCGGCACCGCCGGGGTGGTCTCTGTGTTGCCCGCTACGGGTTCCGGCGGGGCGTGGTCCGTGGCAGTGCAGAGCGATGGGAAGGTGGTGGCGGCGGGAGATACCACCGCAGGGAGCGGGGACTTTGCCGTGATGCGTTTCCTGACAGGCGGCGGGCTGGACCCTAGTTTCGGCACCGCCGGCCTCGTCACCGCCAGTGCGGGATTATTTGATTCCACGGGTGGCGTGGTCCTGCAGCCGGATGGGAAGATCGTGCTGGCGGGCTGCGGGCTGATCAATGGCGGCACCCGGGACATCGTGGTCTTCCGCTTTCTCACCAGCGGGGTGCCGGACGCACAGTTTGGTGACGGTGGAAAGAAGATCATCAGCCCTCTGGAGACCTACAATGAGAGCATCAGTTGCGTGGCGCTGGACGCGGGCGGAGGCATCTACGCGGCGGGTCTGGGCAAGCTGGGATTTGTCGTCGCCCGGTTCCTTGCCAACGGCCAGCCGGACGGCGGCTTCGGCACCCAGGGCATCGTGCAGACGCAGATCCTCCGCGGCGGTGCCCAGGCCAAGGCCATCGCAGTGCAGCCGGACGGACGGATCGTCGTCGCGGGCCTTTACCGCTTGGCCAATAACGTGGCCGCACCGGTCGTCGTGCGCTACTTGCAGAATGGTCCCCTGGATCCCTCCTTCGGCAGCGGCGGCATCGCCACCGTGGATCAGGCGGGCCAGTTCACCTCACTGGCCCTGCACGGGGACGGGCACCTCCTCGTGGGCGGCAGTCTGGGCAGTCTGGCCCAGGACTTTCTCCTGCTCCAACTCTGGCCGGACGGCTCCCTGGATCAGTTGTTTGGCTCGGGCGGCTTTGTGACTCTGGACACGGGTGGCAATGACTCCATTGGCTCCATTGCCCTCACCAACAGCGGCAAGATTGTTTTTGCGGGCGAGACGACACAGGGGGGAACCACCTACGCTGCCACCCTGCGCCTGCGCAGCAATGGCGCGCTAGACACCGCGTTCGGCACGGGTGGTGCCACCTACAGCAGCTTCGGCACCGAGGACCGATTCCGCGCGGTCGCCATTCACACAGATGGCAAAGTGGTGGCGGCGGGATGCAGCCGACAGACGGACGGGAACACTCGTTTTGCCGTGACGCGGCTGCTGGCGGATACCTCGCTGCATCCGCTGGAAAGCTGGCGCATCACCCATTTCGGCACGGCGGCTAACAGCGGCATCGGGTCGGATGCCGCCGATCCTGATGGCGACGGCGTGGGGAATCTACTGGAATACGCCTTCGGCCTTGATCCGCGGAACCGCGCCTCCCGCAATATCCCAGTGCCCGCGCTGCTCAACGGTGCGCTCAGCGTCCTGCTGCCGTCCATCGATGCCTCCAAAGGGCTGCTCTACGGAGCGCAGACCAGCACGGATATGACGGCGGGATCCTGGCAATTCCTGAATGCGGAGACCAGCCCTGCGGGCGTCCGCTACACCGCCCCTGCCGGTGGGGCCCGTCGCTGGATGCGACTGTATGTGACGCTGAATCCCTAGTTCTGAGGCCGCAGCACGTCAGGGCGCATTGCCAACGTGCGCACCCGCCGGGCGCAGCGCCCCCCAAGCGTGTCCATGTGGCACCCCCTGGCAATTGCGAGGGGGAATCAAAACAGGCCGCCCCTGTGAGAGGCGGCCTGTTGTGAGGGGTGTGAAATCGTGGCGGGACGCCCCGACTCCTTGAGGCTTACTTGCTAACCTTGGCGGTGTGCGCTCCGTGACCTTTAAAGATCCGCGTGGGGCTGAACTCACCGAGCTTGTGGCCGACCATGTTTTCCGTCACATACACACCGATAAAGTCTTTACCGTTATGCACGTTGAAGGT
>JAYVOP010000072.1:0-30535 GCA_043757865.1 Verrucomicrobiales bacterium
CCGTGCCAAGGGCCTAACCGAGCGCCAAGTGATCTACGGCCACGCGCTGAAGACCGCCATCCTACCCGTGGTCAGCTATCTAGGCCCCATGGCGGCCTATCTCCTCACGGGCTCCATGGTCGTGGAGAGCATCTTCGCCATCCCTGGCATGGGGCAGCATTTCGTGAACGCCACGCAGAATCGGGATGGCTTCTTGTTGGTAGGCGCAGTGATTGTTTACTGTGTCCTCATCGTGCTCTTTAACCTCCTGGCAGACGTGGCCCTGTGCCTGCTAGATCCTCGTGTGAAATTAGCCGATGACTAGCTCCCCCACCCTCCCTGCCGCCGCCGCTGCCAGTGGTTGGCAACGCTTCCTGCGGAATCGCATCGCGCTGGCGGCCCTGGGCCTGCTGGTGTTCATGGTGCTCTTTTCCTTCGTGGTGCCGTGGCTGCTGAATCCCGTGCGCAGCGAGGTTTCCCGCAATAATTTCCTGCCGCCCGGCAGCATTGGCCAAGTCGTGGTGACTGAAGGAGACGCCAACCTAACGCTGCCGTTGAAGTATGTCTGGGGCACGGATGTGAATGGGCGGGATCTCTTTGCCCGCGTGGTGCAAGGCGGGCGTGTGTCGTTGCTCATCGGCTTCTGCGCAGCGGGGCTCAGCTTATTTATCGGCACCTTCGTAGGGTTGGTGGCGGGTTATCTGGGCGGGAAAGTGGACGCGCTGCTGATGCGCACGGTGGATGTGCTATATGCGGTGCCGCGGCTGCTGTTTATGCTGGTCATCATCACCTCCTTAGACGGGCCGTTCCATTCTTGGTTAGGGAAAATTCGCCTGGATGCAGAGGCCAGCGGAGCCATGCAGATCAAGGCCTGGGCGGACAGCGCCATTCCCTATTCCCGCATCGTGCTGATGATCCTGTGCCTGGGGCTCATCGAGTGGCTGACCATGGCCCGCATCGTGCGTGGCCAAGTGCTCGTCTTAAAAGAGCAGCCCTACATTGCCGCCGCCAAAGCGCTGGGCCGAGGCCCTGCCGCCATCATGCGTCGCCACCTGCTGCCGAATCTCTGGACAGTCATCCTCACCTACCTCACGCTCACCGTGCCCGTGGTCATCATGGACGAAAGTTTCCTCAGCTTCCTGGGCCTGGGCATCGAGGAGCCTGCGGCCAGTTGGGGCGCGCTGCTCAAGGAAGGCAGCCAAGCTATCAATCCCCTGGAAAGCCGCTGGTGGCTGCTGATCTGTCCGGCCGGCATGATGTCCGCCAGCCTGCTCGCGCTGAACTTCGTGGGCGATGGCCTGCGGGATGCCTTCGATGTGCGTTAGGTATCCCCGAAGCTGATGCCTACGGCCCGGGCGGCATCCACCACTTCACTGTCAGACTGCACCAGTTTGGTCTGGGAAACGGCTTCTTTGATATCCACGGAATCCACATGGTAGGATTGGTAGCTGACCATCTGGCCGAATTTGCCTTCTTTAATGAGCTTCACGGCCTTGACGCCGAAACGCACACCCAGGATGCGATCCAAGGCGGTGGGCGCTCCCCCGCGTTGCAAGTGGCCTAACACGCAGGCTCGCGTTTGTTTGCCCGTGAGGCGTTGCACTTCGAAGGCTACGGTATCGCCTGCTCCGCCAAGCTTATGCTCGCGGGTCTCGCTCATTTCTTTGTAAAATGGCAAGTTGGTGCCGGGACGTTTCACGCCTTCGGCCACCACGATCAGCGTGCTGTGCTGGCCTTGGCTGCTGCGGAATTTGATCGTCTCCGCCACGCTTTCATAAGTAAAGGGAATCTCTGGCAGCAGCACGATGTCCGCCCCGCCCGCCATGCCGCCGTGCAGGGCGATCCAGCCCGCATCACGCCCCATGACCTCCAGCACCATCACCCGTTTGTGGCTGTCCGCCGTCGTGTGGAGGCGGTCTAGCGCGTCCACCACGCTATGCACGGCGGAATCGAATCCGAACGTCATGGCCGTGGCTTGTAAATCATTGTCGATGGTCTTCGGGACGCCCACCACGGGGATGCCGTTGTCCAGCAGTTGCAGCCCGGTGGTTAGGGAACCATCACCACCGATGACGATGAGGGCGCGAATCTCGAGCAATTTGAGCGTGGCCTTGGCTTTGTCGATGTTCTCTTGGGGGATGCAGTTGACCACTCCGCCAGAGGTCTTGCCAGCGAAGTTTCCTTCATTGACGGTCCCGAGAATGGTGCCGCCTAACTTTAAAATCCCCGCCGTGCTCTTGGGGTTCAGCGTGGTGTAGTCCCCTGGGGGCAGCAGGCCCTCGAAACCATCCCGGAAGCCAATGACCTCCCAGCCGAGCTTATCGGCAGCTCCGACGACTCCGTGCAAGACGGCATTTAATCCGGGGCAATCCCCTCCGCTGTTAAGAACTCCGATGCGCATATTTTCTTTGATAGGGATCACGTGTAGGTTGGTGGGGGGGATGTCGCTAGAGATTAGCGGTTAGGGGGTAGGGGGGGAGAGGAGTTCGCCAGCGGAGGCCACATGGCGGCCACTGTTTTGCCAAGCATCATAGTTTGCCCAGCCTTGATTGAGCAGTTGCTGGCCTTGGTTAAACCGATCATTCGCGGCTAGCTCCACCACGATGAGGCGATGCGGAATGACCAGCGTGCTGCCATCCGCTTGCTTGACCACAGTGGCGGGCCGGGGTGCAGTAATGATGAGACAGGGGCCAGCGGCATTGGTGGTGCCCGTTTTCACGCCGTCGATGCGGCTTTTACCGAGCAACTCATTGGTGTTTTTAACCACGAAGGTTTTAGCCGCGCCACCGGAAGTGTAGCTGACTTTCCGCTGCTGTTGGGAAACGAAGAAATTGAAATCTCCTTTGTTAATGGCGTGCAGTGTGAGCCGCGCTAGGTCCGCAGCAGTGGAACTCCCAGAGGAAGGCCCCAGGTCTAGCCCATGCGGATTAGCGAAATGAGTGTTGCTCATGCCTAACGTGCTGGCCAGCGCATTCATTTGCGCTACGAAGGCCCCCAGCGGAGCCCCGCTCTGGCCAGTCATCTGGAGGATCTTAGGGCCCAGGTGTTGCGCTAGGGCCTCAGCGGCAAAATTGTCCGATCCGATCAAGGCGCAATGCATGGCGTCCCGGATGCTCATCTGATCTCCCGGCTGTAATCCTAACGCACTGGTGCCCAGCATCTGCACCGTGCTCGGAATGGTCAGGCGTTCATCCATGGAGCCATGGGTGGCGGCTATGGTGTCTAGCACCACCACGCCCATGGCGATCTTGGTCAGGCTGGCGATGGGGCGTCGCTGGTCCGCATTGTGGGAAAGGACGACTTTTTTATCGTGCGTATCACAGACCACATAGCTAGCGATGCCGGGGATTACTGGCCCCATTTCTGGCACCGCACCGCCCCCCACGGCCAAAGTTTGGCAGCTAGGAAGCAGGGAAAGAAACGCCAAGAGGCAGGGGGCAAGCAGGGATTTCATCTTAGGAGAACACGCACTGCCGAGGGGGTTAGGGAGGCTCGGCAGGGAAAGGGAGTGGAGCCGATGAGCGGACTTGAACCGCTGACCCGCGCATTACGAATGCGCTGCTCTACCACTGAGCTACATCGGCGTGGGCGGGAATTAAGTGCTGGTGTGGCAGCTGTCAAGGTGCGGGGGACATTTTTCCTCTTGGCCGCACTCGGGCCCCAGCTAGCCGCCGGATCGCTTATAGAATAGCGTAGCAGAGGGGGCCGCGCGCCCCACGGCGGAACGCTGGGGACTACTTCCCCAGCCCATCCATGGCCTGGAGGGGGTTTTGCAAGGTGGTGGTGGTGAGGTTCAGCCAGGGCCGCGTTTGCCCGAGCAGGCGCTGCCACGCGGCGGTGCGTTGGGTGAGGCGTTGGGCATACTCTGGCAGGGTGCCGTGGCGGGCCTCGAAACTGAGCGCGTCCGTCACCACCAGGAGTTCACTCGCGCGGGCGGCCACCGCTTGGACTACTTCACCTTGCACATCTTGCTCCGGGGTGCTGGCAAAGCTGAAGGTCAGTACGGTGCCATGGGGCGCGGGTTGCCAAGTGGTCAGATACTCCGTTTCTTCACCTAACTCCATGCTGCGCAGGAAATGCACGCGGGTCTTGCCGCCCCAGCGTTGGAGGATGCAGCGGCGGATGGCCTCCGCAGAGGCCGCCTCCAGGGTGACATACACGGGCAGCACGTCCACCACTTTGACTTGGCCCGCGGCGGCCTCGCCTAACGCGGTGCGGTAGGCCGCTAGGTCGGGGGACCAGTCCGGGCGGAGTCGGCTAGATTCACGCCGTGCGAGGATGATGAGCAGCAGGCGCGGCAGCCCGATGAAGAGCCCCGCTGTGATGGCCCACAGATGGATAAAGGGAGCCGCGCTCTGCGGCACGGTGGAGGCGCTGGCGGCTCCGGGATGCAGTTGCATCTGCGCCAGCACCGCGGGCGGGGGCAGGGAAATACCGCTGAGCGCGGAGGCCGGCCCGAGCACTGTGCCCAGCAGCCGATGCAAGCCCGCAGGCTGGAGAAACGTGCTTTCCCACCCCGCTTGGTATTCCCGACGCAGCCCTTGCGCATACATGCTAGCCACCAATCCCAGCGCCAGGAGCAGCGCCCCGCCATGCAAGAGCACCCGGACCTGCGCCTGCATCTGGCCAGCGGTGCGCGCCCGCCAGCGGCGGAGAAACCTGAGGGCACTGCGGCTGATGATTTCCTGCGCCTGGGGATCAGGGAATTTACGGCCCAGATGCTGTTCCAGGCCTGCGCGCATCCGTTGTTCTGGCCACGGGCGCACCCGCAGCGGGCGCGGGCGGAGCACGGCTAGGAACATCCACGTGCAGATAAAGATATTCCAGAGGATCAGCCCTAACAGCGGAAAGGCCAGGATGTTCACGATCCGCTCAGTGCCCAGCTCGTTGGTTAGCCAGCCCACCAACAGCGCTCCCACGGGCACGCCCACCTGGACCCATTTCCACCACCGCCACGTGGGATGGGACATCCATTCGGCTAACTGCTGCACGCCCTCACTGCTCAGGCTCAGCAGCCTCTGGGTGCGCGTGGTGAGGAAGTCCGCCCCCTCCTGACATTCGCGCGTGGCCCGCTCCCGGCTGTCCAGCGGGAGCACCTTACCAAGCGCATCTGTCTCCTCCAACGATTGCAGGAGCAGGATTTGGCGGAGGAGATGCGGATCATCAGTGGGCATGGTGCGCTGCATACCTTGCCTCTGGGGGCTCCGCAACAGGTGAGGCGGGGAAATGTCGGTGGCCGCTCCCCCACCCCCGCACCACGAACGGACCCAGGTTCCTGGCTAATTCCAAGTCGCGTTCAAGACGAGATGATCCCGGAGGGATCTAAGCGAATAGCCGGTGGTGTCGCTTCGCTCAACCACTGGCTACAGGCTGGCAAGCCTCCAGCTTGGCGGTGCCCTCATTTTGAACACGGCTTAGAGCCTGTCCGGCAATTGGTGAAATAGAGGCTGCGCCCTGGGAGGTGAGGCTACGTTTCTAAACATTACCGGACAGGCTCCGAGAATAAGACCTGATGCATTCCGCTCCTCAGTTGATGCATTCTGCTCTTCAGTTGATGCAAGGTACCTCTAAAGCGGTATATTTTAGGGTTTGGTGGGAGACGGGACGGGGGCAGATGAAGAATTTCTTGGGGAAGCATTTATTTTTTGTGCATTCTTATTCTTATCATGTAAACACGCGAAGATGCGGGGCTGCCGCTAGTTGCACGAACGGCGGCGGGGCCCAGTTTGAAGGATGAATTTTCCTCGCCCCCCATCGCTTGGTTTGTGGAGTAACCGCCGCACGTTTTTTTCCCGCTCTAGCTTGGGGCTGGGGGGCCTGGCGTTGGCGGGACTGCTGGGGAAAGAATCCGCGCAGGCGTCTGCGGGGGTGTTAGCCCAGCCGCACACGCCGCCGCAGGCGAAGCGCTCGATCTATCTTTTCATGTCCGGCGGGCCTAGCCAGATGGACCTCTGGGACTACAAACCGAAGCTGCGGGAGGATCACGGCAAGGAGCTGCCGGACTCTGTGCGGCAGGGGCAGCGGTTGACGGGCATGTCAGGGAATCAAGCCTCGCTGCCGCTGGCGGGCTCCGCATTTAACTTCCACCAGCATGGGGACTCCCGCACGTGGGTCAGCGAGTTGCTGCCAGAAACGGCCAAGGTGGTGGATGATCTCTGCATCATCAAAAGCCTGAACACGGAAGCCATCAACCACGACCCGGCCATCACTTTCTTTATGACTGGGAGCCAGATTGCCGGGCGGCCATCGCTGGGCTCATGGCTGAGCTATGGGCTGGGGAGTGAGAACGATAACCTCCCCACTTTCAGCGTGCTGGTGACGAAGAATAAAGGCGGCCAGCCGCTCTATGCGCGGCTCTGGGGCAGTGGGTTTCTGCCTGCGAGTCATCAAGGGGTGAAGTTTCTAGCGAGTAAAGAGGCGGTGATGTTTCTCCAGAATCCCGCTGGCGTCAGCGGGCCTCAGCGACGGAAATTTCTCGATCGGCTAGAGGAACTGCATCAGGAGGAGCTAGCGCAAACGCTGGACCCGGAGGTCAACGACCGCATTGCCCAATACGAAATGGCCTATCGGATGCAGTCCAGTGTGCCCGAGGTGACGGACTTGAGCGGGGAGCCGGAGTCCACTTTCGCGTTGTATGGGCCGGAGGCTAAGGAAGCGGGGACGTTTGCGGCTAACTGTTTGCTGGCGCGGCGGTTGATTGAGCGTGGGGTGCGCTTCGTGCAGCTCTTCCACCAAGATTGGGATCACCACGGGGGGCTGCCAGGGGCCATCCGCACGGAGACGCAGCAGACGGACCGCGCGTGTGCGGCGTTAGTCACGGACCTGAAACAGCGCGGCCTGCTGGAGGATACGATGGTGCTCTGGGGAGGGGAGTTCGGCCGCACGGCCTACAGCCAAGGGAAACTAACGCCCACCAATTACGGGCGGGATCACCATCCGCGGTGTTTCACGGGCTGGGCGTGCGGGGGTGGGTTCCGGGCGGGCTACTCCCATGGCCTCACGGATGACTATAGCTATAACGTGCTGCAAGACGGCGTGCATGTGCATGACTGGCACGCCACCATCTTGCACCTGCTAGGCATTGACCATGAGCAACTGACTTTTAAATACCAAGGCCGCCGCTTCCGGCTTACGGATGTGCATGGTAAGATCGTCACGCCGCTGTTGGCTTAAGGGTTAAAAGCGCCCGCTGGGCTGGTCCTCAGGAAGGATGCCGCCGCGTGGCGCAAAATATCGTTTGGCGTTCTCCCCACGTTTCGCCTAGCTCTGCGGCATGAGTTTTCCCACCACGAATTGGAGTATGCTAGCGAAGGCCTCGGTGCATGGAGATACCCATGCGCGGGGTGCCTTGGAGGCGTTTTATCTCAGCTACCGGAAGCCTGTGGAGGTGGCGGTGCTGAGCCGTGGACTGCGCGGCCCAGAGGTGGATGATCTAGTGCAGGGGTTCTTCCTGGCCTTGATGGAGCAGAGCACGCTGCGGCGGGTGGAGCAGGGGCGGGGGAGATTCCGCACCTATCTCCAGAAGGCCTTGCGGAACTATTTGGCGGATCAATTCGACCAGGCGCGGGCCTTGAAGCGCGGCGGGGATCTGGAGCGGGTGGCGTGGGAGGATGCAGAGGCGGAATGCCCAGCGGAGGAGACGGTAGAATTTGATCGGGAATGGGCGCTGAGCATCTTGCAGCGCGCCCTAGCCGCGCTGGAAGCAAAACGGCCCGCAGCAGTCTATGCGGCTATTAAAAATTTCCTCCCTGGCAGCCCTCACGTGCCGACGTATGCGGCTGCCGCCGCTGCCAGTGGCCTGAGCGAGACCGCCTTGCGCACGGAGGTTTCCCGGGTGCGCCAGCACCTGCGGGAGCTGATCCAGCAGGAGGTCATCCGCACCCTGGATGCCCCGCATGAACTGGCAGCGGAAATGGCGTGGCTGTATCAAGTGCTCAGCCGCAGTTGAAGCTGGCCTGGGCCCGTAACTGCCATTTCTCTTGCCTTCAAGCCGCAGCTTGGCTTTAGCTCCGCGCATGACTGCCCGCACTGCTCTGCATCTTGCCATCGCCACTGCGCTCACTGCGCTGACTTATTTCCTGCTTCCTCTGGATGCGGGGATCTTGACGCAGTTCACGTTAGATGCGGGGATGATCCGGGCGGGGTTGGCCTTGCTGGTGCTCGCGGCGTATCTGTGGCTCACGGAGGCGCTGCCCATTCCCACCACGGCTTTGCTCATCCCCTTGCTGGCGGTATTTATGGTGCGGATGCCCGTGGAATCAGCCCTGGCACCCTTTGCGGACCCCATCATTTTCCTCTTCCTCGGCGGCTTCGTGATTGCGGGGGCGTTATCGCGGCATCAGTTGGATCATTGGATCGCCACGGGGATTATCCGCGTGTCGGGGGGGAAGTTTATCCTGGCCGCCAGCCTGCTGATCGTGGCCACGGCGGTCATCAGCATGTGGATCAGCAATACGGCCACTGCGGCCATGATGTTGCCGCTAGGCCTGGGGCTGTGTGCGCAGATTCAGGCTCCCGATCATGAGCAGCACCGGGCCACCATGTTCCTGCTGCTGGGGATTGCCTTTGCGGCCAGCATCGGTGGCGTGGGCACGGTGGTGGGCACGCCGCCTAACGGCATTACGGCTCGTGCGCTGGGGCTGGATTTCAATGGCTGGCTGCGCTATGGGCTGCCTGCCTTTGGCGTCATGCTGCCCGTGCTCATGGTGGTGCTCTTGGCGTGCTTCCGCCCTTCCCGCGCCTGGCGGGTGCGGCCACCAGAGCACCAGTTTACTTGGAATCCGCAGCGTGTCCTCACGTTAGGGATCTTCTGCGCAGCGGTGCTGCTGTGGCTGCTGAGTGCGCCTCTATCTAAGGCCCTAGGCCTGACGCGTGGCTTCGATAGCTTGGTGGCCATGGCGGCATTGATCGTTATTTCCATGGGGAAATTACTCTCTTGGAAAGAGATCGAGGACAGCATCGAGTGGGGGGTGTTGCTGCTTTTCGGCGGTGGGATGACGCTAGGAAAACTGCTGGAGGACACCGGGGCCTCGCTCTACCTCGCACGGGAGTTCACCCAGCTCACGCAGGGGCTGCCGCTGCCATTACTCTTGCTCGCGTTAATCACGATCATCACCATTCTCAGTGAGTTCGCATCGAATGTGGCCATCGCCACGCTCATGGTCCCAATCTTTGCCAAAGTGGCTGTAGAAATGGGCCTGCCGCCCGCTAAGCTAGTCATCCCCGTGGGCCTAGCCGCCTCCTGCGGCTTCATGCTGCCCGTGGCCACGCCGCCGAATGCGCTGGTTTATGGCACGGGCCGCATCCCGCAGCGGGACATGATCCGCGCGGGTTTCTGGCTGGATCTGGGCTGCATCGGCGGCATCACGTTACTTTCCTGGCTCGTCTTTTAAATGAGGTTTATCCCGCAACAACGCTACGTTAGTCAAAGCGAGCCCGAGCTAGGCTTGGGCCTCATTACGGAAGTCAATGAGCGCATGGTCAAAGTCTGGTTTCGGGCCGCGCAAGAGCGGCGGCAGTATGCCCCTAGCAGTGCGCCCCTGCGTCGCGTGGCCTTTGCCGTAGGCCAAGCGGTGCTGCTGCGCAGCGGTGCCAGCATGGTGGTAGAACGGGTGACGGAGGCGGACGGGGTGCTGACTTATCACGCGGCGGAGCAGGCCATTGCAGAAATGGAAGTGGCGGATCATCTGAGCTTTAGCCAGCCAGACGAGCGCCTGCGCGCAGGCCGCGTGGAGGAAAATGTGGTCTATGCGCTGCGGCTGGAAGCCTTATACCGCCGGGCGCAGATGCGTTCCTCCCCCGCGCGTGGCTTCGTGGGGGGGCGGGTGGAATTGATCCCCCATCAGCTCGCCATCGCCCATGCGGTGGCGGAACGCTGGCGTCCGCGCGTCTTGCTAGCGGATGAAGTGGGCCTGGGGAAAACCATCGAAGCGGGCCTCATCCTGCATCGCCTGCAACGCACCGGACGCGTCAGCCGCATCCTGGTGTTGGTGCCGGAAGCCCTGGTGCATCAATGGTTTGTGGAAATGCTGCGGAAGTTCAATCTGCGTTTCCGCATCATTGATGAAGCCCACTGTGAGGCCGTGGAAGAACACCAGGAGGAGACGAATCCCTTTACGGAAAGCACGCTAGTCATCGCGCATGTGGACTACCTGGCGCAGACGCCGCAGCGCGCGCAGCAGGCCCGGGAGGCTGGTTGGGACTTGCTGGTGGTGGATGAGGCGCATCATTTAGCGTGGCAACCAGACGCGCCCAGCGCGGCTTATTCATTGGTCGCAGCACTGGCGCACGCCGCGCATGGACTCATTTTACTAACGGCTACGCCACAGCAGCTCGGGCTGGAGGGACACTTTGCGCGGCTGCATTTACTGGACCCAGAGCGCTATCCAGACCTAGCCACCTACCAAGCGGAAACGGTGCGTTATGCGGCGGTGGCGCAGGAAATAACCGCGCTGCGCAGTCAAGGTCAGCCGCAGGAAGCGCAGATCCAAATGCTGCTAGACGAACAAGGCCTGGGCCGCGTGATCTTCCGCAACACGCGTCGCCAGCTCGGCGGATTCCCGTCCCGGAAACTGCATCTTTACCCACTGCCAGCGGATGCGGAGCACCCCGAAGTGAAGTGGCTAGCACAATTCCTGCGGGAGGAACCCACCGCCAAAGTGCTGCTCATCACCAGCACCCGCGAGTCCGCAGAAACGCTGCACGCTAGCCTGCAAGCGGAGTTGCAGGTGCAGGCCGCGCTCTTCCACGAGGGGCTCACCCTCCTGCAACGGGACCGCCAAGCGGCCTACTTTGCCGAGCCCGAGGGCGCGCGCATCCTGCTCTGTAGTGAGCTGGGCAGCGAGGGGCGGAATTTCCAATTCGCGCATCATCTCGTCTTGCTAGAGTTGCCGGAGAACCCGGAGTTGCTAGAGCAACGCATCGGGCGGCTGGATCGCATTGGGCAGAAAGCTACGATTCATCTGCATGTGCCCTACGTGCCGGGCACTGCGCAGGCCGTGCTAGTGCAATGGTATGCAGAGGGCTTGCAGGCCTTTACAGAAAATTTACCCGGCGGGCAAAAGATCGCCCTAGCGGTAGCTGAGCCGCTGGCGGCGGCCCTGGCACAGCCGGGCGAGGCCCGATTACTGAAGAAGCTGCTGACCGCCTCCCAGCAGGCGCGGACGCTGGTGCAGCAACAACTAACCGAGGGCGAAGACCGCTTGCTAGCCCTGAGCGCTCCGCTGGGGCCGCCGGAAATTTTACCCGTCCTCCAACAGTTAGATGCCGACGCCCATTTCGAGTCCTTCGTGCTGCGGCTGGGAGATCATTGTGGTCTAGTGCGGGAGGAGCGCGGGCCGCGCACCTACGTCTGGCATCCCGGTCATCTGGTCACGGATAGCCTGCCGTCCATGCCAGCAGATGGGCTCACGGTCACGTTTGATCGTCAGCAGGCGGTCAGTCGAGAGGACTGGGACTTCCTCACGTGGGATCATCCGATCACGTTAGGCGCATTGGATTATCTGCTGGGGAGCGAGGGCGGAAATGCCGCCTGCGTGCGCTGGCGGGAGGCCCCCAAGGCTGGCCTGTGGCTGGAAGCCGTGTTTGTCGCAGAGTGCATCGCCCCGGCGGCGTGGCACGTGGATCGTTTCCTGCCGGCCACGCCGGTGCGTGTGGTGCTGGACCATGGCGGCGGGGATGCCAGCCAAGATCGCGCGTTAGTGCAGGGGAAATTTACCGATACTGAAGTCGAGCGCCTGCTGGAAGTGCCCGGCCTGAAAGACCTTATTTCCCGCCTGTTAGAGCAAGCCACCACGCTGGGCACGGGCAAGTTACCGAAGCTCATCAAAGCCGCGCAGAAGCGGCTGCATGCACAACTCACTGCTGAGATCACGCGGCTAGAACATCTGCAAACTCAGCGGGGCGCAGTGCCCGCCGGAGCCATCCCCGCGCTGCGCCAGCAGCGGGAGGAGCTGCACGCCGCCCTGGACCAAACGCACCTCCGCCTGGATTCCGTGCGCCTGATCCAAGGCGGTGCGTAGGAAGGTGGTTCAGCCCGCTGGGCTGAACTAATGCAGTTGGATGGAGCTGCGCCCTGCGGCTGGCTCCACATTCAGCCAGTCCAGCGCGGCTTTTAGGATCATTTCGGCCTGCTCGCCCGCCGCGCTGAGCATTTACGGCAACTCTTCCAGGTCCTGCAAATCTTTCAGCCGACCACTCGCTCGTTTATTGATTTTCAAATCCTCCAGGCCGATGAAGGGGACTTGCAGGCGACCCATTTTCACCATTACCCGCCGTGCATAGCAGTCGGCAAAGACCACTCCAGGAATGCTGTTGAACAGCTCGATGACGGTGGGTTTCCAGCCCATGCGGAGGATCTGTTTTTCCTTGGTGAAATCAGCTGCCGTCACATCGGGATTCTCGAATCCGAAGTCAGTCAGCACGCGGAGAATGCGTTCGCCATTTTCTAAACCTCGTTCAATCCAGAGGTCCATGTCCAAGGTCAGTCGGGGATGTCCGTGATGCACTACCGCCAGCCCCCCGATGAGCAGAAAACGGACGTCATGCTTCAGGCACAATTTCAAGAACTCGATGAAGTCGGGCGGTAGCTTGGGTTTGGCCATAAACAATGTAACGGATTTGGGCTGCGGCGGCAAAGCGCTCAGCGGAAGTGGTCGCATGCCAATACGCCCGCGTCTGCGCTTCGGCCTCGGCAAAGCTGTCCACCCGCTCCAGCTTCCAAGTGGCAGAGCGGCGGGCGGCACGGGTTTTTTCGGCAGCAGTCATGCCCCCAGGGTGGCGGGGCTGCGGGAAATGTCCACTGAATTGAAGGAGCGAAACCTCCAGCGCGGGCCACTGGCCTCCCCTCACGCTGCCCGTGAAGAGGGGGCGGCGGAGGCTTGCCTTGAGGGGGCAGGCGGGCAGGGTGGCGCATGACATCACTTCCCCCGCCTGGCCATTGCACGCCGGATGAACATCGACTGCATCGGCGGTTATTCCTCCAAGGCCTCAGCGCCACGGGGGCCACTGCTCTTGGCAGCTTTGGCGGACTCTTTACCCATCCCGCCCTAGCCGCTGCGGCCAAGCAGTCCTCTAAGCAATGCCTGCTGCTCTGGTTGTGTGGTGCTCCTAGCCAGTTTGAGACGTGGGACCCGAAGCCTGGGCGGCCCAGCAGTGGCCCGTTCGGGAGTATGCGCACGTCCATTCCCGGCGTGCACTTTTCTTCACTCATGCCGCAGTGTGCCAGCATTGCCCACCAGTTAAATGTCGTCCGCTGCATGAGGACGAAGCAGACGGAACATCTCCAGGCGATCAATCTGCTGACCCGGGGGAACCCGGATCGGGCGGGCTTCACGCGGCCGACGCTGGGCTCAGTGGTCTCGGCGGCGTTAGGGCGCATGGAGACGAAGTTACCAAATTTTATCCTGCTAGACCCCAATCCTGAGGGCAATGAATTCAAGTCCTACAAGGCCGGGGACCTCTCTGGCTGGCTAGGGCCAGAGCACATGCCGGTGCGGCTAGGTGGGAGCTTTACCCAGTTAGGCAAAGTGGTGGATGGCCTGAGCCAGGACCGCGAGGAACGGGAGGCGCTGCGGAAATTTTTTGCCAAGAAATATGAGGTGGAACGCAGCAGTGCCACGGCGGCGGCTCAGAATGCGGTCTTTGAAAAGGTGAAAGGCCTGACGGCTAGTGCGGACTTATTTGATGTGGCCAAACTGCCCGAGAAAGATCGCCTGCGCTATGGTCCAGGCACCTTTGGGATGCATACGCTGATGGCGCGGAACCTTCTAGAACAAGGCGCTCCGTTCGTGATGGTGGCCAATGGAATGCCCTGGGATAACCATGTCTTCCAACATGAAATCCACCAACTGCTAGTGCCAGAACTGGACCGCGTGCTGCACTGCGTGGTGACCGATCTCCAGGAACGCGGCATGTTAGAAAATACGCTGGTCATTGCTATGGGCGAGTTCGGGCGCACGCCATGGCTGAATCCAGCGCGGGGTCGGGATCACTACCCGGATGCCTGGAGTATGATGATGACGGGCACGGGGCTGAAACGCGGCGTGGTGGTCGGCGGCACGGATGTGGATGGCGTGCAGCCAGAGGGCGTGGCCTTTAACGAGCAAAACCTCTTTGCCACCATCTTTACCGCCTTGGGCATGGATCCATACGCCGAATACGAGCTGCCAGGGATGCCGACATTCCATCGCGTGGAAGAGCAGGCGGAGCCGATCCGGGAGTTGCTAGCGTGAGCTGACTCGCTGGTCCCGCCCAGCGGGCGGAACTTCTCTAGAGTAAGCCAGACTGCTGGGCTGGTGCCGGCAGACGGCCCCATGCGGGGCGAAGCTCACGGAAAAGGTCTTGCGTTCATCCCGTGGGCCCGCCACTGGTCCTGCCATGATGAGCATACCAGCAAGCATTCGTGAAGGAGCCAAGATCGTGGGCGGGATCATTTTAGGAGCCGTGGGAGCCGTGTTATTTCAACGCAGCCTGCCGCCGCCCACAGGCACCACGGAGGCCAAGCTCTTTGCCATCGAGCATGACCTGCAACAGGCCCAGCAGCGCATCCACACGCTGGAAGATTTGAACCCTAATGGCACCCGTAAAATGGAGGGAGGCATGATGGATGCGGTGCGCTCCCTAGCCCAAGATCTACGGGAAGGAAAGACCATCAACCCCGACGACATCTGGCGCGCCACGCGGCCACTGCTCAGGGATCTAGCTCCGTTGTTTGATCGGCTAAGGATGAAAGATGAGGCCCGACAGATCGACTGGCGGGTTGGGGAAATGGGCCGGAAATATGGCCTCACTGCCGAGCAACAGACCGCCCTGCGCGCCTTCTTTAAAGACCAAGGGGCGGAGAACCATCGCAAGTGGCAAGCCATGTTAGACGATCCGCATTCCACTTTGCTGGACTTTGAAAAAACCAAGCGCAAACTGCGCCCGGATGCGGAGATGGATGGCTTTATGGAATCCACCCTAACCGGGGATAAACTCACTGCCTACAAGTCCGAGCGCCTGAAGACCCGCGCAGAGAATGTGCAGCGGGATGCGGACTTTAAAGTGGAACGGCTCAGCGGCATCGTGAGCTTAGACGAGACGCAGAAGGACGAAGTCTTCGCGATCATGGCGCGCGGTTCTAAGGACTATGATCCGAGCATGAAGCTGGAAGGGCTGGGCGCAGACGTCAGCCACCTGCCGCCGGGGGAATCCACCTACCAAGCGGTGCAGAGCGTGCTGCGCCCAGAGCAAGCCAGTCAGCTAGAGGCTGACAAAGCGCAACGCCGCACCAAGGCGGAGCGGGAAATGGGCGAGGTGGGGCTCACCCTGCCAGCGGATTGGGACATGCTAGAGCAAGGCGAGCTGGGGTGGTAACTATTTCTCCTAACCACACTACCATGACCACTCCC
This sequence comes from Verrucomicrobiales bacterium, assembly GCA_043757865.1. Lineage (GTDB taxonomy): Bacteria > Verrucomicrobiota > Verrucomicrobiia > Verrucomicrobiales > V1-33 > JAGNEJ01. The sequence goes on from JAYVOP010000072.1 coordinate 15,369, forward strand.
CCGGCCCGCCGCGTCGCCATCGACATCCGTTCCCTGCGCGTGGACTACGGAGATTTTATCGCGGTCAATGATCTCACCCTGCAAGTCCCCGTTGGCGAGGTCTTCGGCCTCGTAGGGCCGAATGGCGCGGGGAAAACGAGCACGTTCAAAGTCCTGGCCACCTTGCAAGAGCCGACCTACGGAGAGGTCTCCCTAGCCGGAGTGGACATCTTTGATCAACGGGAGCAAGCCCGCACCCTCCTCGGCTACATGCCCGATCTAGCGCCTGTGCCCAAGGATCTGAAGATCCGGGAATTTCTCAATTTCTATGCCCGTGGCTATGGCCTGGGCACGGCTGCGCAGCGGAATCAACGCATCGACGAATGCCTGGAAATCGTGGCCCTCACGGATCAGCAAGACTGCTGGTGCCACAAGCTTTCCCGTGGGCAAACCCAACGCGTGGTGCTGGCCAAAACGCTGCTGCATCGTCCGCAGGTGCTCATCCTGGACGAGCCCGCCAGCGGCCTGGACCCGCTGGCGAGGCGCGATCTCCGCCTCGCCCTGCGGGCGATAGCCGAGCAGGGAGCCACCGTCTTTATCAGCTCCCACATCCTCAGCGAACTGGCGGAAATGTGTACCTCCCTGTGTGTCATGAACCGCGGCACGCTGCTGGCCAGCGGCACGGCGGAGGAAGTGCGCCAACAGTTAGGACGCAACCAACGCACCATCACCCTAGCACCCCTGGCTGACCTGCAACCCGTGCTAGAGTGGCTGGCCGGGCGGGAGCACGTGAGCGCTCTGCAACGGCTAGCGCAGCAAATTTCATTTGAATTTTCCGGCTCGGATGAAGAGCAGGCAAATCTGCTGGAAGCCTTATTGCAGGCTGGCCATCGGTTGCGCTCATTTGCGGAGCAGCGATCTTCATTTGAAGAAATTCTCGTCGAAGTAGCTGCCTCCAATCGCCTTCCCTAACCTCCCATGGACACTCCTCCGCTGACCCAACCGCCCGTGTGGAAACTGTGGCAAAACCCCATTTTCCTCCGCTACTGCACCGCCCGCCTGCGGCCCAAAAACATCGCCATTTCCGTGCTCGTCTGGCTGATCTTCGTGGGCTTCTGTTTCGCCATGGCCACCACCACGGGGCGACTGGCTCCTGCAGATGCCGCCCGCCTCAGCCTGTGGCCCGTGCTCATCATCCAGGCCATGATTCTCTTTATCTTCGGCACTGCGCAGTGCTCTGGTGGCATCATCACGGAGGCGGATGAAGGCACCATCGATTACCAACGGCTGCTGCCCATGCACCCGGTCAGTAAAGTGCTGGGCTATCTGTTCGGCCTCCCCGTTAGGGAATACGTGATCTTTCTCAGCACCATGCCCTTTGTGATCTACGGCTTCTGGAAAGGGGAAGTGCCGCTCTCCGTGGCCGTGGCCATTTACAGCGCCTTCCTGGGCTCCACGTTGCTCTATCATCTCACCGGCCTGCTAACGGGCACGGTGGTGCGGAACCGCCGCTGGGCGTTCCTCGTCTCCATCGGCCTCGTCTTCGCCCTCTACACGGTCATTCCGCAGCTTTCCAAGTTCGGACTGGTGTTCTTTAAATACCTCGGCATTACGCCGGTGATGGAAGAGCACCTGAAATATTTCTTCGCCCGCGACTATAACCGCATGGTTCAAGCCGCGCAGGATCTGGTGGCGGAAGCGCGCTTCTTCGGGCTGAAATTTCCCGAGGCGGTCTTTACCGCTTTTTGCCAATCCGGGCTCATCTGGGTCTTCTTTATCATGCTCTATCGACGGTGGCGGAAAACGGAATCTCTGCTGTTAGGCAAGATCACGGCGGTGATTCTGAATGCCTGGATTCACCTGCTGCTGCTGGGGAATGCGCTGCCGCTAATCGATGCAGGCAGTGTCTTTCCGAGCCGGGGATTTAATCGCTACTTGCGGCTCAGCGGCTGGCATCCCGAGCCTGTAGAAGCCTTCATCATCAGCGTAATCTACGCCCTCGTGGCCTACGCCAGCGTCATTGTGCTAACGAACCTCTGCACCTCGCCAGAGGAAATGCAGCGCAGGGCGTGGCGCAAAGCACGGAAGTATGGGCAGACGAAATTGCCCTGGCTCAGCGATGCCTCCACCAGCTTCTGGGCCGCGTTCGTGATGGGAGCCACGGGAGTGCTGGGCTGGTATCTTTTTACGAAAGGCGTGGTGGAATCCAAATGGTTTCCTGGGCACTTCCTCACCATGCGAAATTTGGTCGTGGTCGGTGGCTATCTGCTAGCTATCAGCTTATGTTTCCAAGCGATTCTGGAAACGGTAGGCCGCGCGCGGCTGGCCATGCTGGGGCTATTCTTCGGTATCGTGCCACTGCTCGTAGGCCTCGTGGTGGGGAATATCCACGAGGATTTCCGCACCGCCGCCGTATGGATCGGTGGGGCCTCACCCCTGGTTACGTTAATACTCGGCATCGCCTCGGAACTCAGCCTAGTCGAGGTGCCGCTAGCGCTCAGCCGCACCGTTCCCCTAGCCTTTCAGTTCTGGGGCTGCGTGCATCTGGTGGTCACGGGCTATTGGATTCAGCGGTTGGTGAAACAACGTCAGGCGTTAGCGGCGGCTAGCCTTGATTCTAAAAGCGCGTCTGCGCTAGCAAAAGTGTAGGCCAGTCCGCTAGCCGCTGCGAGGATTACCTCCTACCCCCACAGATGCGCGATGACGCCATCCGCCACTAGCTTGCCTTTGGTGGTGAGGATGATGTGGGTGTCCGTTAGGGAAATGAGGCCCTCCGTGGCCAGATCGTCCAGCCGCGGGGCTTCGGTGGGGAGCCAATGCCGGGGCAGGCCCGTGGCGGTGCGGAGTTCGAGGGCTAGGCGCTCGCAGCGGAATTGCTCGTCCGTTAGGTGCTCAGCCTCCACAGCGGGGGAGGTGCCAGTGGCCAGCCGCGCCATGTAGCTGGCAGTGTCCGGCACGTTCTTCGTGCGCACGCGGTCGATGGTACCCACGGCACTGGGGCCTAATCCCAAGTAGTCTGCGCCTTGCCAGTAGGCTTGGTTATGCCGGGAGGCACAGCCGGGGAGGGCGTAGTTCGAGATCTCGTATTGCGTGTAGCCCGCCTGGGGTAAGCGTTGCATCGTTTCTTGAAAGAACGCTGCGTCCGTTTCCTCATCACGTTGATAGGTGCCAGCGCTGAATTTTTCGAAGAAGTCCGTGTCCTCTTCATAAGTTAGATTGTAGCAGGAAATGTGATCTGGCGCTAAGGCTAGGGTGTGCTCCAGGCTGGCGATCCAGGTGGCGAGGGATTGGCCGGGGATGGAAAACATGAGGTCGATACTAACCGCCGGGAATCCCGCCGCCCGCAGCAGTCGGTAGCTGGCCTCCGCCTGCGCTGGGGCATGATCCCGCCCTAACGTGGTGAGGGTGGCCACATCCCACGCTTGCACGCCCAGGCTAGCACGAGTGACGCCAGCCTGGAGGAACAAGTCTAGCTTAGCGCTGGTGAGCGTCATTGGATTCATTTCCACAGTCCATTCCACTAGCTGTGGTTGGCCTAGGGCGCTGGTGAAGGCCGGGAGAAATGTGGCCAGGTGCTCCGTGCTCAGCAGGGAGGGCGTGCCGCCGCCCCAGTAGATCGTTTCTAGCTGCAATCGCGCGCCCCACAGCTCCGCCGCTTGCCGCGCCTCCGTGAGCACTGCCTGGAGAAATGCCGCCTGATCCGTGCCGCCCGGCGGATGCTTATAGAATGAGCAATACGGGCAGATGCGATGGCAAAACGGGACATGCAGGTAGAGGTGGCGGAGGGGCGCAGGCATCAGACTCAGCCGTGGTAACTCTGCGCGGCAGCGGCTAGCGCTCCGCTGCGTTCGAGGATCGTTTCCAAGGCTGCTAACACCAGGGTCACATTCCGCTGCGTGCTGCTAGCGCCCATAAGCCCGATCCGCAGGGCCTGGCCCTTGAATGGCCCCAGCCCGGCTCCAATCTCAATGCCGAACTCCGCTAGCAAGCGCTTGCGCAGCGCAGCCTCGTCCATGCCAGCAGGCGCGTGGACGGCATTCAGCGTGGTGAGGGAATGCTGCGGAATGAAATTCAACCCCAGGGCCTCCAGTCCCGCCCGCAGCGCCAAGTGATGCCGCCGATGCCGCGCAATGCGATGCTCCAGACCTTCTTCCACCACCATCAAGCACGCCTCCCGCAGCGCATAGGTCATATTGATCGGGGCCGTGTGATGATACACGCGGTCTGAGCCCCAGTAGTTGCGGATCATACTCAGGTCCAGATACCAGCTCTGGACCTTGGTTTTCCGGGCATCCATTTTCGCGAGAGCCGCTGGAGAAAAAGTCACGGGCGAGAGCCCCGGTGGGCAACTCAGACACTTCTGCGTCCCGCTATAGCAGGCATCAATCCCCCACGCATCCACCTCCAGCGGCAGACCGCCTAACGAGGTCACGGCATCCACCAGCAGCAGCGCTCCATGCTCATGCACGATGCGGGAAATGTCCTCCAACGGCTGATGTGCGCCTGTGGACGTTTCCGCATGGACGATGCCCAGGAGCCGCGCCTGCGGATGCGCTTTCAATGCGGCCTCCACTTGCTCTGGGCGGATCGTTTCCCCCCACGGGACTTCAATGGCGTGGACCTCAGCCCCGGTGCGCTCCATCACGTCCTTCATGCGTCCGCCAAAGACGCCATTCACACAGACGATGGCCACGTCTCCCGGCTCTAGCAGATTCACCACCGTGGCCTCCATGCCTGCGCTGCCCGTGCCAGAGATGGCTAGAGTAAGCTCATTTTTAGTGCGGAAAATTTGCTGTAACAGCGCGCGGGATTCATCCATGAGCGCCAAATACACGGGATCTAAATGCCCCAGGGTAGGAGCCGCCAAAGCCGCCAGCACGCGGGCCGGGACATCGCTAGGACCAGGACCGAGGAGCACACGTTGCGGAGGAGGCCAATTTAAAGAAGTCGTCATGCCCCGCTTCTAAACGCAGCCCCCACGGAACTCCAGCGGAAATGCTGAGCGCAGAGCGCTAAACATCCAGGAGCCGATCCCGCTCGTTCAGCCGCTGGCAGGTGGGGCAGGCGACGAGCGGATCGGCGGTGAAATCATCAAACTGCGTGCCGCAGATGTCACAACTGACGCGATACTTCAGCGCCTTGCGTTCCCGTCGTCGCTGCTGCCAGACGCGCACGATCCAGATCATCCCTAGCAACCCCAGGAGGATGCAGAGATCATAGGTGATGAGTTCTGAAAGCGTGGTCTTAACCATGCTGCAGTTACGCCAGCGTGGCTAGCTTGGCCTTGATGGCTACGAAGTCTGGCAGGGTGCCGGGACTGTCGTGGCTCTCGGCGTATTGCACGATGCCCGCTTTATCCACGATGAACGCAGAACGCTTGGAGACGCCTGCTTGGCCCAGATTTTTTTCCGGCAGGAAGGAATCATAAGCAATGCCATAGGCCTTGGTCACCGCATGATCGTAGTCGCTGGCCAGGGGGATGGTGATGCTCTCTTTCTTCGCCCAGGCGTCTTGAGCAAAGGGGTTATCGCCACTGATGCCGATGACTTTGCAGCCCAGGTTAGCGTAATCGTTCATGCCGTTAGAGATGGCGCAGAGTTCCTCCGTGCATTTGCCCGTGAAGGCCATGGGAACGAAGAGCAGCAGCACGTGGGACGCGCCTTGGTGCTCTGAGAGCGTGAGATACTTCGGGCCTTCGGCAGTCAGGGTGGTGAGTTTGAAATCAGGAGCGGCAGAGCCAACAGCAATCATAGTAGGAGTTAGTTTAATGGGTGGTTTGAGATAAGGGCGAGTAGGTAGCGGTGCGCGGGCGAAGTTTCAACAAAGAAAAGCGCGCTATTGCTGGACCTTCCGCCGGAAAATCTGCGTCCCCGCAGACACACACAATTGATCATGCTGCGCCCCGGCTAGGCACACGCTGATGATCTGCTGCCCTGGCGCAGGGTGCGTCAGTAGGCCGCATTCCCGACCCGTGGGATCGAAGACCTGCACGCCTAACGTGCTGGTGACAAAGTAGCGGCCCACCGCATCGCAGCCCATGCCATCCCCTCCAGAGGCCGCCAGATAGGGCGGGGGAGCGCTGGATGGGAACTCGCCTTTGGGATCAATGGGCCGCCGCAGGGTCATATACGGCAGGCCTGCATCCAGGCTGCCGTCAGCCGTGATGCGGTAGGCCCAGACGTGCGTGCCCTTGTATTCACTGACGGCTAGGGTGCCGCCATCCGGGGACAGGGCGATGCCGTTAGGCGCAGCGATCTTGCTGGCCACGGTGCGCGTGGCTTTCGATTTCAAATCGACCATGACCACCTCACCTTTGCCCGTGTCCGTGAAATAGATCCAGCCCTGCGCAGTGACCACCAGATCATTGGGGGCCACATTTTCCGCTAAGATTTCGGGCGTGTTGGTCTTGAGATCATACGCCGTAACGCGCTTGGTTTTGCCAAGGCAGAAAATGATGCGGCCATCTGGTGCGACCTTAGCTCCGCTGCCGTATTCCTCACATACTTTCGTCTTCGTGCCGTCCTCCGCCATGCGCCAATAGCCGCCCGCTTTGAGGTCATTGAAATAGAGATTCCCTGCGGCATCACTGGAGAGACCATCAGCAAAGCCCAGGCCGTCCCCCATTTTTTGCCAGCCCTCACCCTCAATCAGGAGCTTATTTAAAGTAAGATCACCTGCGAGATCGTCCTTCACCTTGCCGGGGCTAGAGGTCGTCTTTTCCTTACGCCAGAGCCAACGTAGCGCATCCGGCAGGATCGCCCCACCACGATTACTGTTATGTCCGAAGCCTTCGACAAAGTCCAGTTTCACATCATAACCCATGTAGCTGAGCGCAGCATTCATCTGCTGGTTAGCCGTAGGCCAGTGGCCAAAGGGATTGTCCAAATCGCCCGTGCTGTCTTGCAAGAAGACGCGCAGCGGCTTGCGCTCGGTCTTGCGGATCAGGCTAGGGTAAACATGGCCGCCCCGCAGATTTACAAAGCTGCCGATGGTGCTCAGCACGCGGCGGAACTGGTCTGGCCGCTCCCAGGCAGCGGTAAAACTAGCAATCCCGCCACTGCTGGAGCCACACAGCCCACGCAGCTCAGGATCGTGGCTCACGGGCCATTGTTTCTCCACCTCGGGTAAAATTTCCTCCAGCAGAAAGCGCGCATACGCACTGCCCAGGCCATCGTATTCCAAGCTGCGGTTACTGCCATTCCACGGGTTCTTCTGCGGCTTGGCCGGATCATTGCCAGGGTTGATGAAGACGGCCACTAACGGCGGAATTTCGCCCGCAGCGATGAGGTTATCCAGCACCGTGGGCACGCCCCACGCGCCCTTGCGATCGGCATAGGAATGGCCATCCTGAAAGATCATCACGCCTGCGCTGCCGTCGTTTTTATACTGCGCGGGGACATAGACCGCCCAGTTGCGTTCCGTGTTAGGAAAGACGCTGCTTTTCCACACGGGCATCTCATGCACCTCGCCTGCGGGCACGCCGGGCTTGGGGTCCGCATCCACATGGCGCGCGGGTTTGCTCTCAAATTTCGGAGACTCTTGGGGCTCCGTTTTCACTGCTGGAGCAAACGTCCATTGCAGCGCCTGCGGCAGCAACGCCCCGCCTGGCCCGCCCGTGTGGCCGCCGCCAGTGAGTTCAAAATGATGCTCATAGCCCGCCCACGTTAGGGCGATGTCCAAGTCTCGATTCGAGAGCGGCCAATGGCCGTGGAGGTTATCCAAATCATTCTCGCCATCCTGCATCCAGACGCGCAGCGGCTTGGGGGCTCTCCGGCTAGCGCGGACGAGCGCAGGATAGATTTCCCCACCGCGAATGTTGGTGAAGGAACCGATGTGGGAAATGACATTTCCAAAAACTTCTGGCCGCTCCCAAGCCACGGTAAACGCTGCGATGCCGCTGCTGCTGACGCCACAAATCGCCCAGCCAGCGGGGTCCGGGCGGAGGTTCGCTTTGGCGCGGATGCCAGGGAGAATTTCGTCGATGAGATACGTGGCGAAGTCCGCGCTGGGGGTATCATATTCAAAGCTGCGGGTGCTCCGCGCCTTGGCTCCTGGGAGTAACGCGGAAATGGTACCGGGGTTGAGAAAGAGGGCCACGGTGGGCGGGATGGCCTTGGTGGCGATGAGGTTGTCTAACACGATAGTCGCGCGCGCTCCGCCGTCTTTTTTCAAGTAGCCATTGCCATCCAGAAAGACCACGAAGTTGGCTGGCTGAGCCGCATTATATTGCGCAGGAAGATAGAGCGCACCATCCCGCTCCGTGCCGGGGAAGATCTTGCTGTCTTTCCAATGCAGCGTTTCCACGTGACCTTCCGGCACGCCGGGTTGGGGCTTGGCAGTATCCGTGAGGGCAGGCATTTCCCGGGCCGAGAGCGTGGTGGCTAAGCAAGTAATCAGAAGAGTTAGGCGAATCATAGCCGCCAGGGGAAACGCGGGGCACCGATGCTGCAAGCCCGCGTGCAAGGGGGCTACGCACTCCTTGCTTACGTAATATCCAAGCGCAGCGGAAATCTCCAAGTTCACGCCCCTGCCCGAACTTGGCATCATTTCAACTAACCCAAATCCACTTACGCTATGAAAACTCATCTGCTCCTGCTCTGTTCCCTGGCCTTCACTCCGCTGCTCCGGGCGGATGGCACGCCAGCGGATAACGTGAAAGCCGCCGCGCAAAAGCTCGCCGCTGCGGAAAACTATAGTTGGAAGACCGAAAGCCCCGCGCCTGAAGGCAGCCAACGTCCAGGCATGAGCCAGTCTGGCCAAATCACGAAGGGCGGTCCAGCCGCACTCAAAACGGCCTTTGGAGATCGGGTTAGCGAGTCCGTCATCAAAGACGGTAAGGTTGCAGTGAAACAAGATGATGGCTGGAAATCCGGGGAGGAACTGGCCGCCGCTGGTGGTAATGGTGGCGGGCCTAACATGGGCGCATTTGCCGCTCGCATGGCGGAGAATTTCAAGGCTCCCGCAGCGGATGCGGAAGCGTTAGCGGCAGAACTCAAGGAACTGAAAAAAGACGGAGACACCATCGTGGGCGATCTCACCGAAGAAGCCGCGCAGAAGCGTCTCAGCTTCGGTGGTCGGGGCGGTCGCGGGGGCAACGGTGGCGGGGGCGGCGGGGCTCCAGCACCCGCCAAGGATGCCAAAGGCAGTGTGAAATTTTGGGTGAAGGACGGCGTGTTAGTGAAATATGAAGTCAATGTGTCCGGCAAGCGCGAGGCCAATGGCGAGAGCCGCGAGACTAAGCGCACCACCACCACGGAGATTAAGGACATCGGCACCACCAAGGTGGAAATCCCCGCCGAAGCCACCGCCAAGCTACCCGCAGCTAAGCCAGCTGCTAAGTAATCCCCCGCTATCCCAAACAATCCGCGACCAGGCCCGGCCCATGATAAACGAGCCCGCTGTAAAGCTGCACTAAGGTAGCGCCAGCGAGCCGTTTTTCATGGGCATCGGCGGCAGACATGATGCCGCCCACGCCAATAATGGGGATCTCCCCGGCCAGTTCCTTGGCCAGCGCAGCGATGATCTGCGTGGCGCGTTCCCTCAGCGGAGCCCCGCTCAGGCCGCCGCGTTCATCACCATATTTCAAGCCACTGACATGATCCCGACTCAGTGTCGTGTTGGTGGCGATCACGCCTTCCAAGCGCTCCTCCCGAAACACCCGCGCCAGACTCTGTAAATGCCCAGGTTCCAAATCAGGCGCAATTTTGATCAGGATCGGCACGTGCTTTTGATGCTGCTGCGCCAGCCCTTGGCGCTCCGCTTGCAGAGCTTGGATCAGCGCTCGACAACTCGCCTCTTCTTGCAGATCCCGCAGCCCCTTGGTGTTCGGACTGGAAAGATTCACCGTCACATAATCCGCCTGGGCATAAGCCCCACGCAGCCCTAGCAGGTAGTCCTCCGTCGCGCGCTCGTTCGGAGTGTCGGCATTTTTGCCAATGTTCACCCCCAGCACGCCCGCATATTTTCGGCCCGCCACGTTGCGCATCCCTTGCTCAATCCCTGGATTATTGAACCCCATGCGATTGATAATGCCTTCCTGAGAAATGACGCGGAAGAGCCTGGGCGTAGGGTTTCCCGGCTGAGGGCGAGGCGTTAGGGTGCCCACTTCCACAAAGCCCAACCCCAGCGCGCCAAAGCCATCCACTGCATCCCCCGCCTTATCCAGACCAGCGGCTAGACCAATGCGATTCGGAAATTTCAGCCCCCAGAGTTCCACCGGTTCCACCACGGGCGGAGCCCCCCGCAGCACCCCCCAACGGGCCGCCCAGCGCAGCCCATTCAGCGTCACGTGATGCGCCATTTCCGCATCTAGGCTAAATAGCATCGGACGCAGGAACGGATAACTAGCAGTAACGATGGTCTGGGCAAACGAACTCATAAGCCTACTGCCAACGCCGCACATCCCAAAGCGCGCAATGGAAAATTGCGCAGCGCTGGGCGACCATCCTCGGCGGAAATTAGCTTGCCGCCGCAGGCGAGGTGGATAGCATCCGCACCACTATGAGTAAAATGATGCGCGCCATGAAGATGAAAGAGTTCGGGGGACCGGAAGTATTTGAGGAAACTCAAGTGCCCGTGCCTGCCATAATGAAGGGCCACGTGTTGATCCGCGTGCAGGCCAGTAGCGTGAATCCAGTGGATACCAAGATCCGCTCCGGCATGTTAGAAGCCATCGCACCAGAGAGCGGCGTGCTGGGCTGTGATGTGGCGGGAATCGTGGAAGAAGTAGGCCCCGGAGTCACGGACTTCAGCGTGGGGGATCAAGTGTATGGCTCTCCCGGCGGCATCAAAGGCTGCGGCGGAGCGTTGGCAGAGTTTCTCCTAGCGGATGCGGATTGCCTCGCGCTGATGCCAGAGGGGATGTCGTTTACGGATGCCGCTGCGCTGCCGTTAGTCAGCATCACGGCCTGGGAAGGGCTCTATGATCGGGCGGATGTCAGCAGCGGCCAGAAGGTGCTAGTGCATGGAGGCGCAGGCGGCGTGGGGCATGTGGCGGTGCAACTTTGCGTGGCTGCGGGAGCCACGGTGTTCAGCACTGTTTCCAGCGAGGCCAAGGCTAAGATCGTGCGTGGGTTGGGCGCGATGCCGATCTTTTATAAAGATCAAAGCGTGGCCGACTATGTGGGGAAATTTACCGCTGGCCAGGGCTTCGAGTTAGTGATGGACACCGTGGGCGGAGAAAATGTCGCACGTTGTTTGGAGGCCGTGGCCCCCGCTGGGCAAGTGGTGAGCATTTCCACGCGCACCACGGCGGATCTCAGTCCGCTGCATGCTAAGGGGGTCTCGCTGCACGTCGTTTTTATGCTCATTCCCTTGCTGCATAAGCGCGGGCGCGCACGGCATGGAGAGATCCTGACGGAGATCACGGCCCTAGTGGAGGCGGGGAAACTCAAGCCGTTAGTGCATCCGCAGACGTTCTCGTTCAGCGAGGTGGGCGCGGCGCATGAGTTGCTGGCCAGTGGCGCTGCGGTCGGCAAGATCGTCCTCACCGCTTGGGCCTAACATGCAGACGGCTCGCAGCTTGTTCGGCATCATCGTCCTCCTCGGCATCGCCTGGGCGTGCTCCGAAGCGCGGCGGAAGGTGAACTGGCGGCTCATCGCAGGGGGCCTCGTGATGCAGTTAGGGCTGGCGCTCGCCTTCTTCCGTTTTGGCGAGGCCACGGCCCTCATCATCAATCCGGTGGCGAAATTTTTTGGAGATGTGACGAGCTTTTCGGATGCGGGCGCGCGGATGCTGTTCGGCCCCTTTATCGACGATGCCTTGATGCAGAAAGTCTTCGCCAATCAATCCTACGTCTTCGCTTTCCGGGTGCTGCCGACGATTATTTTCTTCTCCGCCCTAACGTCCGTTTTATATTATCTGGGCGTGCTCCAGCGCATCGTCTTTGCCTTTGCCTGGGTGATGAAACGCCTCATGCGCCTCTCGGGCGCGGAGAGCCTAGCCGCTGCGGGCGAGGTCTTTCTGGGGCAAACGGAATCCGTCTTACTCATCAAACCCTATCTGGAAAAGATGACCCGCTCAGAGGTTCTGACGCTGATGATCGGCGGCATGGCCACCATCGCAGGCGGGGTGATGGCGGCCTACATCGGCATGTTGAGCGGCGGGGATCCTAGCAAAAAATTAGAAATCGCGCGGAACCTGCTTTGCTCCAGTCTGATGAACGCTCCGGCGGCCATCGTCATGGCCAAGGTGCTGCTGCCGGAACAACAGCCGATCAATGAAGCCCTAGCTGTGCCGAGCGATAAGATGGGCTCCAACATTTTCGATGCCATGGCGCGCGGCACTACCGAAGGTCTGCATCTGGCGCTGAATGTGGGAGCCATGCTCATCGCCTTTGTGGCGGGAGTGTATCTGGTAAATTATTTCTTGGGCGGCATCGGCCAATTGCCCGTGGGCGGTGGGCGGAATTTAAACGAAGCCATTGCTAGTGCCAGTGGCGACGTGTTCCCTGGGCTGTCCTTGCAGAGCATCCTGGGCACGCTCTGCGCGCCCCTGGCATGGCTGATCGGCGTGGATGGCGGCAGTGATATTCTGCACTCGGGTTCCCTGTTAGGCACCAAGCTGGCGCTCAACGAATTCATTTCCTACGATCAACTGGGCCACCTCCAGAGCACACTCCAGCCACGCACCACGTTCCTCATGCAGTTCGCGCTCTGTGGGTTTGCGAACGTGAGCAGCATCGGCATCCAACTCGGCGGCATCAGCACCATCGCCCCTAGCCAGCGGCAAACGCTGGCGCAGCTAGGTTTGCGCGCCTTGCTGGGCGGCACCCTGGCCACGCTGCTCAGTGCGGCTATCGCAGGTTGTTTCTATGCCGGACCCTAGCCGCCTCAGCATCATCATTCCCGTGGCGGATGATCCCGCCGCGCTAGCCGCTTGCCTCGCGAGACTGCGGGATTGCGAGGCGGAAATCATCGTGGCCGAGGCCTCGCGTGATGACGCTTGTGCCGCGCTGGCTATCGCAGCGGGCGTGCGGCTAGTGCGCTGCGAAAAGCGCGGCCGTGGCCCGCAGCTCAATGCCGGAGCCGCCGTGGCCACGGGGGAAATATTGGTCTTCACGCACTGCGATACAGAGTTGCAGCCAGCGCATTTGGCCAGCCTCCAGCGGGCGTTGCAGGCTCCTGCGCCAGGATTCCTGGCAGGCGCATTTTATAAAGATCTAGCCTATCACTACCCGCATTTTCCCTGGGCAGAGGACTTCGTGCGCTGGTGGTCGAACGAGCACGGAATCATCTACGGAGACCAAACGCTGTGGTGCCGCCGGGCGCACTTTGAGCAGTTAGGCGGCTATCCCTCCCTGCCGCTAATGGAAGATGTGGCCCTCTCCGATGCGCTGCGGCGGGCGGGCGGAGTGACCTTGCTAGATCCCCCGCTGCGCTCTTCTTTGCGACGGTTTGAGCAGCGAGGCCGCCTGCGTACTCGGCTGGAGAACTTGCTCTACGTGCTCGCATTCCGCTGCGGGGTGAGTGCGCAGCGGTTGTATCGGCGGTATTACGCTTGAGTGCGAGGACGAATCAAGCGTGGGCTGGGCGTTCCGTTCATGCCAAGGCAAAGGTTCAACTTGAAATTAAGTCCTGCCTCCTGAGAATGCGACCATGATGAAATTCACTTTTCCTTGGTTGGCGTTCGTAGCGGCAGGCTGTCTAACGAGTTGTGCGCAGTTCGGCGGTGGGGGCAATGTGGCCTACCCGCAGGCGGCGGCAGCGGCGGGTGGATTTGCGTTAGGGATTGACCTTTTACTGGAGGATCAATGCGCGGTGGTGAGGGGGAAACGAGTGGGGCTAATCACAAATCAAACGAGTCGCACACGCAGTGGCGTGCCCACGCGGGTGGCCTTGCAGCGCGTGCTAGGGAAAAATTTCACCACGCTCTACACGCCGGAGCATGGCCTGGATGGCACGGAGCCTGCGGGGCTGCATGTGGCCTCCCGTAAGGATCCGCTGACGGGGCTGGTGGCGTATTCATTGTATGGCGACACGCGGAAGCCCAGTGCGGCCATGCTTCAGGGGATCGACGTGTTGCTCTTCGATCTGCAAGACATTGGCTCCCGCAGTTACACCTACATTTCCACCATGGCCTTGGCCATGGAGGCGGCGGCGGAGAGCGGGAAGCAATTCATCGTGCTCGACCGACCGAACCCACTGGGCGGCCTGCGCGTGCAGGGGCCGCCGCTGGAGGGCGCGTGGAAATCTTTCGTCGGCCAAGTCCCCGTGCCCTACGTGCATGGCCTGACGACGGGCGAACTAGCACGCATGATCGCTGGCCGGGGCTGGATCAAAAGCAGCCCGCACCTCATGGTGGTGCCCATGCGGGGCTGGTCGCGCGGGATGACGTGGACGGACACCGGTCTGCATTGGATCGCCACCAGCCCCAACATTCCCGGCCCTAATTCGCCCTTCTATTATGCGGCCACGGGCGTGCTAGGCGGACTGAATGGCGTGGACATCGGTATCGGCACCGGGGGGCCCTTTGAGTATGCCGGCGGGAAAGGGATCAACCCTCAGGAGTTCAGCGCGAGCATGAATCGGCTGGGCCTGCCGGGCGTGCGGTTTGCGCCTTACACCAGCACGCGCAAGCCGGGCTTTGCCGGGGTGCAAATCATGCTCGATCCCCATGGCAATACGGACTTGCTAGCGCTAGACGTGATCCTGACGGCTGAAATCATCAAGCGCACGGGTGGGGCTCCGCTACGCGCCACGAGCGGAGACACGCTGAATTTATTTCACAAAGTGTATGGCAGTAGCAGCCTCTGGCGGGACTTGCAGAGCCGCCGCTCCGCTGGGCAGATCATTGCTAGTTGGCAGAGTGCTAATGCCCGCTTCCTCAGCGCGCGGCAGCCTTATTTACTCTATTAAAAAGCTGACCAAACAAGGCGGACGGGGGATTGAACTCGGAGGTCCCCCATCCGCCCTTCTCCCCACTCGAGGAGAAAACTTGGATGGTCAAATTTGCGGTTAGCGTCCCCCACGTTTTCCTCGATGCCCCGGCCCCATGAGCGCGTGATCGGCTGCGTGGGCCTTTTCGGCAGCCTCTTCAGCGGCCTCTTGCTTTTCCTGCTCCTCAGATTCCAGCGTAATCTCTAACACCTTGCCAGTGTGGGAATCTATAGCCACTTCCTTGATGCCCTTGAGCCCTGGCTGAGAAATATCGAAGGACCAGATGTCCTTGCCGCTCTCCCGCTCTAGCT